>JALVDE010000407.1 GCA_027009375.1 Gammaproteobacteria bacterium | reverse complement strand
CACCAAAGGCGAAATTATTGAAATTGACAATCCGGCGGATCTGCCGGATCGTTCCACCATTGAAGAAATTCGCGAACCCATTATTATTGCCAATATTTTAATGCCTCAGGAATATGTGGGTAATGTTATCAGCCTGTGTATTGAAAAGCGTGGTGTACAGAAGAAAATGCAGTATGTGGGCAATCAGGTCAATATGACCTTTGAAATGCCTATGAATGAAGTGGTGCTGGACTTTTTTGACCGTCTGAAGTCTGTCAGTCGCGGTTTTGCCTCCCTGGAATATCACTTTGATCGTTTTGAAGCTTCTAAACTGGTCAAAATGGATATTTTAATCAATGGTGAAGTTGTGGATGCACTGTCGCTGATTATTCACGAAGATTTTGCCCTGAAACGCGGCCGTGAACTGACCGAAAAAATGAAAGAACTGATTCAGCGGCAGATGTTTGATGTGGCTATTCAGGCGGCTATTGGTTCCAAGGTGATTGCCCGAACCAATGTTAAGGCCTTAAGAAAGAATGTCACCGCCAAGTGTTATGGCGGTGACGTCAGCCGTAAACGCAAACTGCTGGAAAAGCAGAAAGCGGGTAAAAAACGTATGAAGCAGGTCGGGCGTGTGGAAATACCACAGGAAGCCTTTCTGGCCGTGCTGCATATTGGTAATGATTAACCTAAATAAATACAGAACTTTCCGAGATTAATAATAAGAGATAACTAATGGATTTTGATATAGCACTTGTTCTGGTGGTACTGACCTTTGCCTCCGGTATTATCTGGTTAATGGATAAATATTTATGGGAAAAAGAACGCAAGGCCAGACAGCAGGCTGAACTGGATAAAAAGGGTAAGGAACTCACCGAGCAGGAGCGTGATGCACTGCTGGCGGATCCGGTGATTGTGGATTATGCCAAATCACTGTTTCCTATATTCTTTATTGTTCTGCTGCTGCGTTCCTTTATTTTTGAACCGTTTCGAATCCCTTCCCAGTCCATGATGCCTAATCTTTGGGTAGGTGATTTTATTCTGGTGAACAAGTTCAGTTATGGGGTGCGTCTGCCAGTTTTAAACCTGGAAGTTTTAGATAGCGGAAAACCAAAGCGTGGAGATGTGGCTGTTTTTCGTTACCCTGTGAATCCGTCTATTAATTTTATTAAGCGGGTTATCGGTGTACCCGGTGATCACGTTATTTATAAAAACAAGGTTCTGTATATCAATGGTAAAATGATCCCGCAGGAACTCATTGGTGTATACCAGGGGGAAGGTTCCGGAGAAAAAATGACCGGAGCTATTCTTAAAAATGAGGATTTACTGGGTGTTAAGCACAATATTCTGCTGGTTCCCGGTAAACCGGATTATAGCCATATGTATTTTTCAAAGTTCTATAAAGAAGGGCATATTGACCTGGTCGTGCCGGAAGGCCATTATTTTATGATGGGTGATAATCGTGATGAGAGCCATGACAGCCGTTTCTGGGGACTGGTTCCGCAGGACAATCTGGTGGGCAAGGCTTTTATGATCTGGTTTAACTGGGATGTGGGTCACGGTCTGTTTTGGGAGCGTATTGGCAATACTATTGAATAATCAATAACATGGATTATACTTCTAATAATTAATATTTAATTCCCATTATCTAAAGGAAATAAAATGCTTAAACAGGGCTTAAAATACAGACAACAAAAGGGCTTTACTCTGGTTGGATGGTTAATTGTTATTGCTATTTTTCTGTTCTTTGCCTATCTGGCCATGATTCTGACCCCCGTTATTGTGGGTAATCACACCATGGATCGTATTCTGGAATCCTTAAAAGAAGAACCTGGTATTACTCAGAAGTCCAAACGTCAGATCTGGCGTTTAATTGAAAACCGTATGCTGATTAATCAGGTTCGCAGTGTCACAAAAGATGATTTTGAAATTGTTAAAGAACCCAATAAAGTTGTGGTC
>JALVDE010000406.1 GCA_027009375.1 Gammaproteobacteria bacterium | reverse complement strand
CCATAACTTCGGGAGATTCATCGTAGCCGCCCAGCTCATTAGGCAGTCCGGCATTGGGGTGAGCCGATACGGCGCAGGTGGCAATACGGGATAATTCTTCCACATAGGTGCGCAGTTCATCCGCACCCAGGGCACAGTTCAGACCGATGGAAATGGGATCGGCATGATTCAGGGCATTATAAAAAGCCTCGGTGGTCTGACCGGACAGAGTACGGCCGGATTTGTCGGTAATGGTACCGGAGATCATAATGGGGTATTCAATGTTATGATCATCAAAATACTGTTTAACCGCAAATACCGCTGCTTTGGCATTCAGTGTGTCAAAAATGGTTTCAATCAGCAGAATATCCGCGCCGCCGTCCACCAGCCCTTTGGTGGCTTCATAATAGGCCTCCACCAGTTCATCAAAACTGATATTACGAAAGCCCGGATCATTGACATCGGGCGACATGCTGGCAGTACGGTTAGTCGGGCCTAAAACTCCAGCGACATAACGAGGCTTTCCGTCCTGCTGTTCCGCTTCATCGGCGGCTTCCCGGGCTACCCTGGCAGAGGCCTCATTGAGCTCATAAGCCAGCGGCTCCATCTGGTAATCGGCCATGGCAATGGTGGTGGAGCTGAAGGTATTGGTTTCAATAATATCAGCACCGGCCTCCAGATACTGGCTATGGATGGATTTAATGATTTGCGGCTGGGTAATGGACAGTAGATCGTTATTACCTTTCAGATCACTTGGCCAGTCCTTAAAACGTTCACCCCGATAGTCGGCTTCATCCAGCTCAAAGCCCTGAATCATGGTACCCATGGCACCATCAAGAAACAGAATGCGTTCTTTTAACTGCTTTTCTAACTGTGAAAACCGTTTGGAGCGGGTGATAGACGTGTCAACCATTAATATAACCGTATATATTTTGAAAACCCGGTATTTTAACAGTTTTCCGCTTATAAGTAGATGTTTTCCCCTGAAACAGGGCAATATGCTGTTTGTGAATATTAGCTATGAGTTAATTTAATAGGCCTGTTAATCATTTTGTTTTTTATACAGGGCATAAATATAGGGTCGAGGATCACCTAATGGATTGATGTAGGTGTAATCCTCATGTTTAATGAGTTCAAACTCATTACCCATACGCTCTGTTATTTCTTCGATGGAATAACGATGAAGTTCAAGACCTGCACATTTTGGGGCACCCTTAGTAGAAAATTCTGCCAGTAATACGTATCCGCCCTGGGTTATTGCAGAGCGCAGGTTGGCAAAATAGCCCTGAATATCTGTCTCTTCAAGCAGAAAATGAAGGACGGCACGATCAATCCAGATATCGGCCTGGATAATGTCATCAGGAAGCGGTCTGGATATATCATGATGAAGCCAGGTCAGTTTTTTATCTGTCCCGATTCTGTTTTCTAGCTTGTGTAAGGCTTCGTCACTGATGTCATTGAGAATGAGATGATGTCCTCTGGCGAATAGTTCGTCAACCAGTTCTGACGTTCCGGCACCCGGGAGAAATACCGTAGCAGGCTCTTTTAAAGGAATGTGTTCAAGAAATTTCAGTGTTTGAGAAACATCTTTTTCGTACCAGCCTAATTCCGAACTGGTTTTTTTTGAGAAAATGTCGTTCCAGTGTTCATTCAGGTTGGGCATATTATTTTCCAGTGTTTAAGGACAAGGTTTCCTTGTTTCCACGCCGGAGCATGGGAAGCAGAAATGTGGTGATTTTGACTCACAGGTTTTAATGAGTATGCGGTATAAGATACTGCAATACATCTTCCAGAATAGCGGGGTCAGGTAAGGAAGCAAAAATAAAGAATAACCAGATAGGTGCAAATACCAGGGCATAGAAGCGGAGCATCCAGTTGGATTGTAATAACCACCACTGTGCCATTTGGTCCAGAGAATTCTCAGAAAGGAAGGGCATGGTCATGGCCAGGAAGATAATAGCAATACCCA
>JALVDE010000405.1 GCA_027009375.1 Gammaproteobacteria bacterium | reverse complement strand
CCTTGGCCAGGAGCGTCTTAAACTAAAAGCCAGTTACCATAATCAGCCGGCCATTATGCTGTCGGTCTTTAAAAAAGACAGTGTCAATACCCTGCAGATGATTGCGGACTTAAAACAGTTTATTGCTGAAAAAAATCGGCTGTCATCGGTGACCGGTATAAAGATTGTGCTGCTGGATGACAATACCAAGATCACCCGCAAAGCCATCAATATCATGCAGAATAATGCCCTGATTGGTCTGACCCTGGTGCTGCTGGTGACCTGGCTGTTTCTGGGTTCCCGCATTGCCTTTTTTACCACCATTGGAATTCCCTTTACCCTGGCCGGCACTTTCTGGTTACTGCATGCCATGGGACAGAGCCTGAATAATGCCGTTTTACTGGGTATTGTGATTGCCCTGGGTATGCTGGTGGATGATGCTATCGTGGTAGTAGAATCCATGAATGTTCGCTTACAGAAGGGCGTTGATGCGACCCGGGCCGCCATAGAGGCCCTGAAAGAAGTGATAGCCCCGGTCACATCATCAGTACTGACCACGATGGCAGCTTTTATGCCGCTGATGTTATTACCGGGTATTATGGGTGAATTTATGCTGGTGATCCCACTGGTGGTGACGGTGGCACTGGCCATCAGTCTGGTAGAAGCCTACTGGATGCTACCGGCACATATAATTGCCACCCATGGTATTAGCCGTAGACAACAGCGGAAGCACTGGCGGGCACGCTTTACCCATGCACTGCAGCTATTCTATACCCGAATGCTGATCCGTTCGCTCAGATACCCCAAAACCATGCTGCTGCTCTTGTTGCTGCTGTTTGCCAGTGCATTATATGCTCTGCAGAGCGGACGCATTAAAATTGATTTTTTTGCCGGTGAACCCTTCCCGGTTTTTTATGCCAATCTGCAGATGCCGGAAGGCACACCCCTTGATATTACCATGGCAAAACTACAGGAACTCGAAGGCCATATAAAAACGGCGTTTAAACGGGATGACTACCGGGAAATGGCAGCCTTTGCCGGTATTTACTTTACCCAGACCGAGGCAGTTTTTGGAGAACATTACGGCCAGATCATGATTTCCCTGCCTGATCATCTGAATATACCGCAGAAAAAAATGCATCAGATTGTGCGTGATCAGTTTAGGAAAATGGTCGGGGTCAAAGAGATGTCCATTCTGCAGCTTGAAGATGGTCCGCCGGTGTCCCGGGCTATCAGTATTAAAGTGCAGGGTGCTGAGTTTACCTCTATTTCAGCGGCCGTGGAGGATTTAAAGCGTATGTTGCAGGCTATTCCTGAAATAGAAAACCTGACACTGGTTGAAAGCTCCGGGGCTATGGAACTGGCTCTGCGACTGAATCAGGATGCGGTACACCGTGCCGGGATTGCACCGGCCAGTCTGATCCGGGATGTGCGTATTTTAACGGAAGGCGAGCGGGTCAGTCGTTTTCAGTATCGGGGTGAAGAAGTCTATGTACGGGTAAAAACCACCGCAGAATCCGATCAGAAACCGGTTAATAGTATAGAAAACTGGCTGCAGACCCCTATTGCCTGGTTTGATCCACTCAGCAAACAGGTACTGACCACGCCGCTGGAAGAGCTGGTGCAGGTGGAGTACCGTCTGTCCCGCAGTCAGATCCGTCACCATAATCTGCAGAGGGTTATGCTGGTGGAAGCTGATATTAAACCTGGTGGCCGAAATACTATGGAGATTAATAAACTAATTCGGGAAAAATGGCGGCAGTTAAAAATTAAGCACCCGGGCATTAATCTGGACTTTTCCGGTGAACTGGACGATATTCAGGAAAGCCTGGATGCCATGCCCTACCTGTTTTTAATGGGTGTGGGACTGATTTATCTGATTATAGGTACCCAGTTTAGAAGCTACTTTCAGCCGCTGCTGATCCTGGCTACGATTCCTCTGGCGTTTATCGGGGTACTGGCAGGGCTGTTTCTGACC
>JALVDE010000404.1 GCA_027009375.1 Gammaproteobacteria bacterium | reverse complement strand
GATAGAATAAAAGCGACCGAAATAAGTTCCGGCAAGATCTATGATGAAAAGCCATTTATAGCAATAAAGAAAAATACTAAGGGTGAAGAAACCATTACTGTTGTTGGCAGCAACGCAGAGTTATTAAAAAATGATTCAGGTGTAAAGGTTATTAACCCCTTTTCTCATCCGAGAACATTAATCTCCAATTTTATGGCTGCTCAAAAGCTTTTGCAGTATATTATTCACTCGTTATCAAAACAGACGTTTCTTCTTATCTCACCATTAATCGTTATTCACCCAATGGAGAAATTAGAAGGCGGCTTAACTCAAATTGAGTTTAGAGCTTTTAAGGAACTGGCATTGGGGGCGGGTTCAAGGGATTCTGTAGTTTACCAGGGGGCTGAACTCAGCATTTATAATTTTGATTATGATGATATTAAAAAAAATGAAAAAGAGCCTTAAATTTTGTCCAGGGCTGATAGTGTCCGGAAAAAGGCTCTTTAAGAGCGGGTTTAAGGTTTACTGATCCTTGGCAAAATCAAAGGAATCATAATAGAACTGTTCTTTTCTCATGCCTTTATCCTGAAAACTGCTCTCAGCCGCTTTGATCATGGCCGGCGGGCCGCAGGCATAGATGTCAAAAATAGACAGATCATCAAAATCACTCAGTACGGCATCGTGGACATAACCGGTTCGGCCTTTCCAGCTGTCGTCGGGTTCAGACAGTACCGGAACAAAATGAATATTGTCGTGTTCGGCGGCCCACTGTTCGGCCAGATCACGCATATACAGATCGCCTTCGGTGCGAACCCCCCAGTAAAGATAAATGGGGCGAGTGTCCTGTTCTGACAGGATGTGTTCAATAATGCCTTTGAGGGGCGCAAAGCCGGTACCGCCGGCGATCATGAGTAATTCATCACGGGCATCTTCCCGGTAAAAGAAACTGCCGTGGGGACCTTCAATACGCAGGAGGTCTTTAGGCTGCATGGTATTGAATACCCTGGAGGTAAACTGTCCGCCTTCCACCAGGCGGACATGCAGTTCCAGAAAGTCATCATTATGCGGTGCATTGGCAATAGAAAAACTGCGGTGCCGGCCGTCTTCCAGCAGAATATCAATATACTGTCCCGGCAGAAACTGCAGGCGTTCCGAGGCAGGCAGTTTAATCAGCAACTGCATAACATCATCCGCCAGACGATTCATTTCATGAACACGGCAGGGCAGGGTCTTAATTTCAACGGCCTGACCGAGATCCACTTCCTCAACTTCAATGACCAGTTCGGTATCCGGTTTTGCTTCGCAGAACAGTGCCAGATTCTGTTCTACATCACTGTCTTCAAGCGCAATCGGTTGTTCATCATAGGAGATGCTGCCCTGCAGAATTTTACCTTTACAGGCACCGCAGGCGCCGTTTCGACAACCATAGCGCAGGTTGATACCCTGTCTTAATGCAGCATCCAGAACGGTTTCTCCGGATTCAACATAAAACTGATGTTCACTGGGCTGTATTTGAACTCGATGACGCATAACGGACCTCTATAATAATTACTGATATCCTGCCCGGCATTCAGGCATAGCCCTCTGATTCTAATGAAAATAAGGGATATAAGCAGGATGCAAGAATATATCTCATTTTGGATAGGATGAAAAGAATAAGCGGCAAAAAATAAAGAAAAAAATGCACTGGACGCCAATAATAGTATAACTTGAGGTATTACCACGGAATAATCCTAAATAAGTCAGTAGATTCAGTGCTATGGACATTTGCAGTAGGTTCAACTGATTTATTTAGGATAATAGTCTGTTATCAGGAGTTTATTATGGAAACTGCACTGAACGGTGTTAATAATTTAAATGAGTTAAATCGATTAAAAAGTGGCTTAAAAGAGTCACTACTGGAAAATAATCTGAATCCCTATAAGGGTGCAGTCAGAAAAGAGTCAACTTCCGGCGATTCTTTATCCATTGGCATAATG
>JALVDE010000403.1 GCA_027009375.1 Gammaproteobacteria bacterium | reverse complement strand
ATGAGCTGGTTGATATCGGTATTTTTTGTCACTTTTACCGTTAAGGCGCCGATACTGATAGTAATATTCAAATTAGAAAAAGAATTGCTTTCAACTTTGGTTCTGAACTTTTCTGCAATGTTGACGGTCTGTTCGTAGTTAGTATCATAGAGGATAACAATAAATTCCTCACCGCCGTAACGGGCACTGAAATCTTCACCCCTGAAACTTTCAGTGATCAGTTTACCCATTTCTTCCAGCACATTGTCTCCGGCTATATGCCCGTGGGTATCATTGATCTGTTTAAAATGGTCAATATCAAAAAACAGAATGCCGACCGGTTTTTGATGACGAATAGCGGCACTGCTGAATTTAGGCAGGAAATCACTTAGAGCATGCCGGTTATGTAAGCCGGTAAGGGTATCCTTCATGGCCTGCTGAAACAGTTGTTCCTGCTGCAGTTCTACCTGGTCAAACAGGTGCTTGGTGGTGATCAGATTTTTTACCCTTACCAGCAGTTCTTCCTTAACATAAGGTTTTACTATATAGTCATTGGCACCGGAGCGCAGCAGTTCAACCCGTCTGGAAGTATCGTCAAAACCGGAAACAGCCAGTATCGGCATCTTATAATTTTCGGGGGTTATTTTTCGAATGGCCCTGACAAAACCGAGTCCGTCCAGTTCACCTTCCACAACCACATCAGTGATAACCATATCATAGTGCTTATAATTATTTTTATAAACCTCGTAGGCTTCATCTGCACTATAGTAATGGTCAAAGACAATACTGGTTTCTTTTAAATCTCTCATGGTCAGCAGGGTGGCTGTTTTGCTGTCTTCGACGTATAGAATTCGGGCGCTGATATTGCAGATCCGTCGGCTGAGAATGGCCTGTATTTTTTCTGCAACCTCTTCATAACTGCAGCGGCTGCATATTTCAGTAATACCTGCGTTATAAGCCAGCTGTGTGGAGATATCCTTATCAGTTGAAGCCATTAAAATAATGGGGATCTCTTTATAACGTGGGATGGAGCGTATTTCCCGGCTTAACTCAATACCTGTTTTACCATTATTAAGCTGGTAACTGGTACAGACCATATCAATGTCTTCATGATTGAGCTTATCTATGGCTTCGGAATAAGAATTGGCCAGCGAGACAATAATACCCTCGCCGGTAAAAATACGGGACAATACGGTTTGCTGTAGACGTGAACGTTCAATAATAAGAACCTTCATATTTAAGATACCCTGGTTATTATAATTATTTTTGTTTTTGGTAGTATAAAAAACGTTTTAAATCGGCTGTTTCCCTGCAGGCAGGTAAACCTTAAGTTTCTGACCTGGCTGCAGATATTTTTTATTATAAAGACCATTCCAGTTTTTCAGCTCATTAATAGAGACATTAAAACGTCTGGATATAACATACAGTGAATCACCTGACTGAACCCGGTAACTGATACTGTTTTTACTGCTTGTGGACTGACTGACCTGAACAGGCGCATCAATAATAAGCTTCTGTCCTATGGACAGGGTGTCTCCTGCAGATAAGCCGTTAAGTGAGGCCAGTTTTTTATGTGATATTTTAAACTGACGGGCAATTTTCCAGAAAGAATCCCCCTTTTTCACCCGGTAATAAAACTGGTTGCTCTTTAATGGTTTGGAGCGGTTTTTATCGGCCAGTGCCTTGTCAGGGATTATGTGAGTTTTATCATTGGCCGCAATGGGAACCATTAAATATTTCCCGGCTCGAATACGACTGGATTTAAGTTTATTGGCTGTTTTTAAGGCCCGGGTGGATATTTTATATTTATGGGCAATAACACTGAGACTTTCGCCGGAACGGATTTTATGGCGGTACCACTGTACCCGATCCTTATCATCCATTTTTGCCAGGGCTGTTTTAAAAATTTCGACTTTGTCGGCAGGCAGCAGTAGATGATGAGGGCCTTCGGGATCGGTGGCCCATTGTTTAAAAGCCGGATTGTATTTTTTTATATCGCCAAGGCTGATCCCGGCCATTCTGGCCGCAATAGACAGGTCAATCTGTGCTTCTGTGTCAACCAGTGTCAGATGAGCTTCATTGGCAATAGGTTTTAGAGCTAAATGATATTGTTCCTGATGTTTTATCAGTTCGGCAACGGCCAGTAACTTGGGGATATAGTTTCTGGTTTCCCTGGGTAAATCCAGAGACCAGTAGTCAATAGGTTTGCCTCTTTTGCGGTTTTTTCTGACGGCTTTATTCACGGTACCGGCGCCGGCATTATAAGCCGCCAGGGTGAGCAGCCAGTCTCCCTTATAATAGCGGTTAAGCTGTTCCAGGTAACTTAAAGCCGCATTAGTGGACTGATAGACATCCCGGCGTCCGTCAAACCACCAGTTCTGCTTAAGCCCGAAATGACGGCCGGTAGCCGGCATAAACTGCCATAAACCGGCCGCTTTCTGGCTGGAACGGGCATGAGGTTTAAAGCCACTTTCAATAACAGGTAATAATGCCAGTTCTCCCGGTAATTTTCTTTTCTCAACTTCCTCTGTAATTAAATACAGATAGGGTTCAGCCCGTTCAGAAACCTTGCTTAAATAGCTTTTATGTTTCAGATACCAGGTCTTATATTTTTCTATTTTTGGATGATTGATTTCAGAAAACTGAAACAGCTCCGGCAGGTATAACCATAGATTTTTATACTCAGTAACTTTTGAGTCCTGAGTATATTGAGTCGTGCTAATACTGTCTGAATGTGCGGCAATAGCCTGTCGAGTGGAATCTAATACAGGATCAATATCAGCATTAATATTATCGCTCTGAGTATCTTTTAAATAATCGCTGGATAAGAAATTTGCCTTATTTTGCGATGTATTTAAGGTGTCTGTCGTAGTACAGGCTGTCAGAGTCAGCTGGCTGATAAGCAGCAGCAAAAAACAGGGTTTTAATTTAATCAAGTGTGTCTTTCCAGTAGCGGATTGTTGCAAATACCTCAGCAGGTGTTGAAAGTTGTTTGCCTGCAAATTGTTCTGCCGCTTTAATTACACTCTGGTAATTAAAGCGTAAAAAAGGATTAGTCTGTTTTTCCAGTTTTAATAAAGAGGGCACAGTGGCTTTGCCAGCACTGCGCAGCTCTCTGGTATCTTTTACTCTTTGTAACAGTTCTGTATTTTCAGGGTCTACCTGTTGTGCAAAAACCAGGTTGTCCTGGGTATATTCATGGGCACAGTACACCCATGTGTTATCGTCCAGCTGCAGAAGTTTATCTAATGAATGGTGCATCTGCTCTGCGGTGCCTTCAAATATCCGTCCACAGCCACCGGCAAACAGGGTATCACCAATAAACAGACTGCTGTCCTCATTCGTTTCTGCAAGGTATAAGAAGGCAATATGTCCGAGGGTATGCCCAGGTACGTCTAATACCTTAAACGATAAACCCATGGAATTCAGTGATACAGTCTTCGTTTCATCCAGTTTATGGCTAATGGCGGGTATGGATTCATGAGCCGGACCAAAAACCGGTATATCAAACCGGGCCAGTATTTCCCGGATACCGCCGGTATGGTCGCCATGATGATGGGTAATAAAAATAGCCTGTGGCTGATAGTGGTTTTGTTCAATACTCTGGAGAACGGGCCAGGCTTCTCCGGGATCCACAATAATAATCTGCTTTTCTGCCTGCTTTTCGGGTAAACCGTGAATAAACCAGATATAATTATCTTCAAATGCAGGAATTCGACTGACTTTTAACGACGGGCCGGATGACTTTTTTAATGAATTCATAACTTTGTATTATGGCACAAATTTACCTACAAAATGAATAAGCCCAGGGATATATTTTTACCTTTTAACAGGAAAGATCCGCAAAAAAGACCCAGACCCTGTGTTTTTGAACATCCCTGGCAAATGGTTCGCCAGTGGTATCAGACGGATCTGGGTCAGGCCTTTCTGCACAGTGAAAAACAGTCCCTGAACCCGTTACTGGAACAGATTTTTGGTTACAATTTATTACAATTGGGCTGTCTTGATGACAGCGGTTTAACCGCTTCTTCAAGAACTTCTTTTCAGTATGTCTGTGAATCGGCTGAATATTTAAACAGCCGTTTTAATCATCCAGCAAAACAGGCCAGCTATGTGGGGGAGTTTCAGGATCTGTCTATACAAAGCCATTCTATTGATGCTGTACTTTTACCCCACACCCTGGAATTTGAACCCTATCCGCACCAGATATTACGGGAAGTTGAACGGGTTCTGGTGGCTGAGGGCAAGGTGGTGATCCTGGGGTTTAATCCTTTCAGTCTCTGGGGCTTCTGGCATAAATACTGGGAGATAAGAAACCGGATTGCCAGTGATGCTAACCGTGAGAAAGTACCATTACCGTCCTGTGGTCATCTGCTCAGTCAGAAACGATTACGGGACTGGTTAAAACTGCTGGGTTTTGATATACAATTGGTCAGTGAATATTTTTACCGGCCGCCGGTAAAAAATGCCTCCCTGTTAAAGAAGCTGGAATTTATGGAAGTCGCGGGCAGGGCTTCGCGCTTATTACCGGCCGGCGGCTACTTAATGGTGGCCACCAAACGGGTTTCCACATTAACGCCCATACCTCAAAAATGGAAGTTTACCAAGGCTATTATTGGTTCAAATACCATTGAACCGGCCGGTTTTAAAGATGTGAGAAATAGTCATGTCGACAGTAAAACTACCCTATTAAAAGACAACATTCTGAAAGAAAGCGAAGATTAAAAATTTATGGATAATAAAGTGTATATCTATACAGATGGAGCCTGTAAAGGCAATCCTGGTCCCGGCGGCTGGGGTGCTTTAATGAAATATAAGGATACTGAAAAAGAATTTTGCGGTGGAGAAACACAGACAACCAATAACCGTATGGAAATGAAAGCCGCAATTGAGGCGCTATCTCAGTTAAATCGCCCCTGTGATGTGGTACTGACCACCGATTCCCAGTATCTGCGCAAAGGGATCACAGAGTGGATAGATAACTGGAAAAAAAGAGGCTGGAAAACAGCGGCGAAAAAACCGGTTAAAAATGCTGATTTATGGCAGCAACTGGATGAGCTGGCTCAAAAGCATAATATTACCTGGAACTGGGTAAAAGGGCATTCGGGACATGCTGAAAATGAGCGTGCTGATGAACTGGCCAACCAGGGCATTGAATCGGCAGGAAAAGGATAAGGCTTAAATGAGACAAATTGTACTGGATACAGAAACCACGGGTCTGGAACCCTCTGCAGGACACCGGATCATTGAAATCGGTTGTGTTGAGCTGGTCGAACGAAAACTGACCGGTAATACTTTTCATCAGTATATCAATCCGCAGAGGAAAGTGGATGACGGGGCGATTGAAGTCCATGGTATCACTAATGAGTTTCTTGAAGATAAACCTTATTTTGCAGATATTTACGATGACTTTCTAAAGTTTGTTCAAGGTGCCGAACTGGTTATACATAATGCGCCTTTTGACGTCGGCTTTATTAATCATGAAATTGCTCTGCTGGAAAATTCCTCTGGTCAGAGTCTGAAAAAAATAGAACATTATTGCACCATTCTCGACACGCTGAAAATGGCCAGAGACATGCATCCCGGACAGAAAAACACCCTGGATGCATTATGTAAACGCTATTATATTGATAATAGTAATCGTGAACTGCACGGCGCATTGCTGGATTCTGAGATTCTGGCGGATGTATATCTGGCGATGACGGGCGGTCAGACCCGCCTGACTTTAAGTGATTCAGATGAAGCGGGGCATGAAGAAACCATTCAGCGTTTATCTGCGGATCGCGAGCCACTGAAAATCCTTAGAGCCACAGAACAGGAATTAATCAATCATGAGAACTATATGGATATGATAGAAGAAAAATCGGATGGGGAAGTGATCTGGAGAACTATTTAGTGTCCATCCGGAAATTGCCTTCCTGGCAATTTACCGGAACGCAAAAGAAAAAGTGTGATTTTTCTTTTGCTCCATTTTTAACGACTTACCGTCTTTAAAAATGAGCGGCACATCCCTGTGCCGCCAGTGTGCATCAATAAATGGATGCACACTATTTAAGGTTCCCACGCTTCACGTGGGAATCCATAAGGTTTATTTATAATCAGACCAGGATACCAGTTCCTGCTCATGGGCGCTGAGACCTAACTGATAATCACTGTCAGCCTTGCCATATATACCGATATAGATAATATCCGCTTCCTGGCTGTTCAGGCGGCAGGTTTCAATACGTTTGCCTGACTTTCTGGGTGCACAGATAAAATTATCTGTGGTAGGCTTCTGGTTTTTGCTGACATACAGGTCTACATCATCTGAAATTTTGCGTAATTTAATGGTCAGCTTGGCGGGATTATCCAGTTCTACTTTATAATATTGCCAGTTGTGCTGACTGATCTGATCCTTGATCTTGTCTTCAGGATAAATGGAATTAATACTTTCAGCTGCATACGTTATTGATACAGTAGCCAGAAAGATAAGTATTATTGTTATATTAGCTCGTGCAGTTTTTGTCAGTGTTTTTTGTAATATCATGAGTATTTCCCCCTTACAAAAATTGTGATCTAGTTCACATATAACCTGAGTTTAGGTGGACAGGTAAATATAACCATGACATTTTGTGCAAAACTTATAACATTTTGTGCAAAACAGGAACAAGTGTAGCAAAATACTGGATTTTTAATCCTTTAGAGCAATTACTAAAGAATTATTTAAACTATGTCGAATTAAGATCTGGCGTTAATAATCAACTGTTTCATTTTCAGGGCGGCCTGAGACAGGGTTCTGTCTTTATGACTGACAATGCCCAGTTGTCTGCCGGTATTATAATTTTTTACCTGTAGCTGAATCAGAGAGTGATCAATCAGGGTATCAGGTAAAACACTCCAGCCCAGACCGACACTGACCATCATTTTTATGGTTTCCAGATAATTATTAGAGAGTTTTTCCTGTACCGTAATATTAAATTCTGCAAGAAACCGATCAATCAGTTCCCGGGTAAAGGTGCCTTTATCGGGTAAAATAGCCGGGTATTGGCTTAACTGCTGAAGCTCATTCTCAGAAATAAGAATTTTATCTTTTACAGGCTTTATCGATGTGCAGTATGCAAGAACAGGATGATCCCTGTTTATTGTAATACTAAGTGGGTCAGACCAGATATTTTCCAGTTTCAGACATGGGGCAGGATGATTAGGCAGGGTGATCACCGCCAGTTCAATTTCTGCATCTTCCACAGCCTGGCAGGCTGCTTCGGACTCCATAAAGTCAAGATGCAGATCCACCTGCGGGTAGGCATTGACGTATTGTTTCAGAACCGGCGGCAGATAATGCAGGCCGATATGGTGACTGGTGATCATTAAAAACTCACCGGCTACTTCACCCCTCATTTTAGCCAGATCATTTTTACTATTATTAAGTTCTTCTATAATTGCCTGGGCTCGGGGCAGAAAAATTCGTCCGGCCTCGGTCAGAACAATATGTTTTTTTACCCGATCAAAAAGTGGATAGTTTAATTCATTTTCCAGGGCGGAAATGCGTTTACTGACGGCCGGCTGGGTTAGAAACAGTTTTTCTGCCGTCTGAGAAAATGAGCCGGTTCTGGCAACCATTAAAAAGGTTTCAATAGAGGGTATATCCATTAATAAATTATAACTTAAAGCTAATAAAACGTATAACTAATAGTTATGCAAAATATAAAAAAATTGAATTTGAGTTATCAAATGCTTAAGAGTAGTATTACGCCTAAAATACTGAACCAATCGGGACGATTTCCGTCGGGAGAAGAAAATGAGTGCAAAAACCCTGTATGACAAGTTGTGGGACAGTCATGAGGTTCGAAAAAATGATGATGGTACTTCCTTATTATATATCGACAGGCAGTTAATTCATGAGGTGACTTCACCTCAGGCATTTGAGGGAC
>JALVDE010000402.1 GCA_027009375.1 Gammaproteobacteria bacterium | reverse complement strand
GTCCAAACGATAAATAAGGACTGTCAAGGTTGAGCACCGGCCATGCCAATTCAGAGGCAATATATACCCCTACCGTTGCACCTACTACCAGGTAAACGGCGGTCATTACGGCAAACCAGCGCACAACGTCGAAGTTATACTTCTGCTCCGCTGCAGCTTCTTCCATAGTGTTCTCCACAATTAATCATTACAAAAAATTACCCAAAAAATTTACAGGCTGACCTTATTACTAATTTTTTTCTGTTTTTTAAAAATCAGTTTTATTCAGGGAAATCCTGCAGGTGATATTTTGCCTCTTTTGTGGTCAAGTATCAATCATTTCTAATATATTTTGGTGATAAATACCACTAAAATCCTAGGCTTATACTAGGTTAATCACATTAACCCTATATTTTTAAAGGGATTTATTTTAGCATCAAAAAAGTTCAATTTTTGGGTAAAATGATGGCTAGCTGTGTGAAATGCCTCACATTTTTCAGTCTAGCGGTATTTTAGATAAAGTGATTTAATCAGCAGAGATAAGATGGATGCCCACAAAATTCTGCAGATTATCCATATTTTTTATAGTGAGCTGTTTGCCCTGTACTCTGAGCAGTTCTGCCTGTTCGAGTTTTTTAAACAGGCGGATAACCGTTTCTTTTGATAATCCCAGATAATCGGCAATATCAGTTCGGGTCATGGTCAGTTTAAAGCTCTCGGCTGAATAGCCGCTTAAGGAATAACGCCAGGCCAGGTTAAGAACAAAGGCCGCAATTTTTTCTTCAGCATTGACATTACCGTGCAGAAACAGAGCAGATTTCTGAATACTGGCAAGCTCCTTATTAACCACATTCATCAGACGCCCCTGTACCTGTGGGATCTGCGATGCAATATCCACCAGGGTTTCCTTGCCTATCTCACATAACCAGGTATCTTCCAGAGCCTGAGCACTATAAGTATGTACTCCTTCAATAAGTGAGCTGATGTCTACCAGTTCACCGGGAATTCGAAAGTCTACCACTCTCCGGCTGTTTTTGACTTCAGCAATCAGCTTAACCGTACCTGCAGAAATAGCATATACCAGTTCTGCAGGCTCACCCTGCCTGAAGATAAAAGTCCCTTTTTTAAAAAAATGTCGCCGATGAACCATATGCCCGGTAAAATCATAACTGTGTCCACCCACATCGACAGGGTTACAGATGGGGGATAATTTACAGGCATCACAGGCAACATAGTCGGGTTCTGAAGATGATCTGGATTTTGAAGACATCGTTTAAACTACTATTTGATAGTCTCCTGAGTGGCTGTATTCTGACCTGCTTTGACCTGTTCTGCTGCCTGTATAATGCTCTTCTGTACTCGGTCAAAATCAGCCTGAGGGATATAATGGAAGGCTTCCTTAGCTTTGCCGTTCCAGTTTATAACCAGCCCTTTGTCCGGATACAACCAGAATTCAGTATTTTCATCCACCACAATATTCTCTGATGGTTTACCAAAACGACGGGTGATCATTTCCTTATCAAGGTTAATTTTAGGTATATAAGTTAGCTGGAGGATCTTTCTGTCTTTTAAAGTATGAGCCAGATCATCCAGAGGGTATTTAATAGAACGGGATGTCTGAACTTCCAGCTTACCGGAATTTTTTTTCAGATAGTCCGCATCCAGACCGGAAGCATCCAGCTGCAGGATCACTTTGGCTCGTAAACCCGATTTACTCACCCGGATAAAATAAGCTTCCAGACTGATACTATTATCCGGATTATCAAACCAGGCCAGGCTGTATTCACTGAGCAGGGAATTGACCGCATCATCCAGTGTCGAACGCCCGATATCCAGATCCAGCACATGCAGAGTCTGTGGATCCACCACAGTGATCTGCCAGGGCAGATTGTTTACCCGGACACCGCTGTCAGCCTGCGGGGTAGTAATATTGCTATAAAACCACCAGCCGAGAGCTGCTAGTATAACGACAATAATAAGGCTGACAGATTTAAACAAATTTAACTCCAGAGTGACTGATTTACTTTAAATAGATAATCATGATTAATCAACAGGCCGTAGTATAGTGAAAAAATAGTTTTAATGCATTTTTGTTTTAATAACGTCCAATCATTTTTATAAATTATAAAAATGTGATTGACTTCACAGTTTTTTTTATTATTATAGGAGAGTACTGTAAAAAGCAATCCTTGGTGAAAACTAAGAGACGCAAAGCTACCGATCTAAGGGATTATTAAAAAATGATCCTATGATAGCGGAGTTGCCAGTGGTATTTGTATTTCTGTCAAATACCTATCGATTCCAGTTGCTCTGAAGCTCTTAAGTTACCACCAAATAACCGCCATTTTCCTTGAATTGTAAGCTTACCTGTTAGCACTATATTTGGATACTGGCAATAAATTTATCTATATGACTATTATAATAAGAAGTTTTGCACTGGCTTGCCTGCTATCGATTATTTTGACCCCAGCCTACGCCGGAAAGGATCTGGTGCTCGGCGTTTATGCCTACCGTCCCCATGAAATTATGCAGCCACGCTATCAGCCACTGGTAGATTATTTGAATCAGCAGCTTCCAGAATACACTTTTCACCTGAAAGTACTGGAATTAGATGAATTTCAGCCCGCCATTGAACAGCAGCAAATAGATTTTATTTTTACCAACCCACGACATTATATAATCCTCAGAGCACACAATAAGTTTTTTGGTGCTATTGCGACTTTACTAAAGAAGGGACCTGATAACCAGGTCACCCGTTATCTTGGCGGTGTTATTTTTACCTTAAAAAGCCAACATGATATAAATCAGCTGGCCGATTTAAAGAACCGCCGAATTGCTATCCCGAGTACTAGTCACCTGGGCGGCTTTCAATGTCAGAGTTTTGAGCTGTTCAATGCCGGAATTAACCTGAATAAAGATGCTCAGCTTATTATTTCAGGAAGCCATAATCAGGTGGTTCAGGATGTTTTATCCGGCAAGGCTGAGGTTGGCTTTGTGCGCACTGAGATTTTGGAAGAACTCCAGCAACAGGGGCTGATTAATCTCGCTCAGCTAAAAATAATTCACTCTCAACATAAAGCGGGTTTTCCTTTTATAGTATCTACTCGACTCTATCCTGAATGGCCGTTTCTGGCTTTACAGCAAGTTGATCTCAAAACGGTAAGTGAGGTCACTGCCGCATTAATGCTATTAAATGACAAAACCACAATGCCTTCTATTGCAGGATTTGCACCACCTGCTGATTATTTCCCCATAGAAGAGGTTTCCCGAACACTACACCTGCCACCTTTTGATCAACCGCAGAAACCCAGCTGGGACGATATCTGGCAGCAATATCAAATCGAAATTTTAATAATGCTGTTATTTTTAGTTATTATCGTGGTTTTGCTGATTACACTGCTACGGCAGAACCACCGCATTTTTCGAAGTGAAACCCTTAAAAAACTGATATTAAATTCCGCACCAGAAATGATCTGGTTAAAAGATACTCAGGGTACCTATTTGCTCTGTAATCCTATTTTTGCCCGTTTTGTTGGTAAAAACTGCCATGACATTACAGGTAAAACCGATTTTGAGCTTTTCCAGCACTCTCTGGCGGTGCTTTTCTGTAACAACGATCAAAAGGTTATCGAACAGGCACAAACCCTGAAAAATGAACAATGGATTACTTTCCCGGATACTCAGCAGAAAATTCTCCTGGAAATAACCAAAACGCCATTGCAGGATAAATCCGGTAATATTATTGGTGTACTTGGAATAGGCTATGACATCACCCGGAGAAAAGCCATTGAAGACAAGCAACGGATCACCTCCAGTGTTTTTACCAATTCCCAGCAAGGTATTATTATCACCGATGCCAGAAATATTATTATTGAAGTTAATCCTGCAGCCTGTCAGTTAACCGGCTATAACAATGAGGAACTTATTGGCCAGTCACCTTCAATATTAAAATCAGAAGAGCATAGTCAGCAATTTTATAAAAAAATGTGGCAGGCACTTAATAGTAATGGAAAATGGTCCGGAGAAATACTTAACCGAAAAAAATCCGGTGAAACCTATACTGAATTTTTAGATATTAATGTCGTTTTTGACTCAAAAGGCAAAATTCAATATTACATTGGTATTTTTTCTGACCTGTCTTATCTAAAAGAACACCAGCAGCAGCTCGAATATATTGCCTATAATGACAGCCTCACCTCATTACCCAACCGTCTACTGCTGGCTGACCGCCTGGAACAGGCTCTGAGTCTGGCTGAACGTCAGAAACGCCTGGTGGCTATTGCCTATCTTGATCTGGACGGATTTAAAATAATTAATGATCGTTATGGCCATAATGCCGGAGATCAGGTGCTTATTGAAATAGCTCAACGATTAAAAAGCACCCTGAGAGGTGAAGATACGGTTGCTCGTCTGGGCGGCGATGAATTTGTATTATTAATAGTAAACCTGCAGGCTATCGATGAACTTGAGCAATTGATTACAAGACTTATTGAGCAGATAAACAAGCCTGTTTATCTAAATAACCAGGTTAAAGTCAGCGTTTCTGCCAGTATCGGCATAAGTCTCTCACATTTTGATGATAACCCTCCTGAAATACTATTACGGCATGCTGACTATGCCATGTATCAGGCTAAAAAACAGGGTAAAAATCAATACTGTTTTTTCCGTATGGACGATGCCAACGACAGTTCTGATATTATTAAATTTCAGGAGTCCGTGCGTGGTGCTTTGACCCTGCATCAGTTTGAACTGTACTATCAACCTAAAATAAATATGCTCAGCGGAGAAATAATCGGTTTTGAAGCCCTTATTCGCTGGCAGCATCCTGAACAGGGCCTGCTTTTGCCCGGTTCATTCTTACCCCAGATTGAAAATACACCACTGATTATTGAAATTGGCCAATGGGTAGCTGAGCAGGCCATGCAGCAAATACAGCAATGGCAAAAACAGGGGCTGGATATTTGTGTCAGTATTAACATTGCAGCACTGCAGATACAGGAGCAAAACTTTATACCAAAATTGGCCGGCCTGCTTTTAAAATACCCTGATGTTCAGGCTCAGAAACTTGAACTGGAGATTCTTGAAAGCGTTATTCTGGAAGACATTGAAGAAACCAGATTAATTCTGGAACAATGCAGAGAAATGGGTTTCAAACTGTCCCTGGATGATTTTGGTTCAGGTTATTCATCTCTGACTTATTTAAAGCAGCTGCCCGTAAATACCATAAAAATCGATCGTTTATTTGTTCGCGATATATTACAGAACAGTGATGATGTCGCCATTCTGGAAGCCGTTATTAAGCTCTGTCAGTCACTAAATAAAACGCCTTTGGCAGAAGGAATAGAAACAATTCATCAGGGCGATCTGCTGCTCAGCCTGGGTTGTGAATGTGCCCAGGGCTTTGGCATTGGGCATCCCATGATGGCCAGTGAAATCAGCAACTGGATAAAAAACTATCAGGCACCGGAACAATGGCTGAAACATAAACAGACAGTCCCTGCAAATACCAGTTTTGGCTTTCTGCATATTGCGACCTTACATAACCAGTTTGTTGAGAGAGTACTGAAAGCTGCACAGGATCAGGCACCTTCCTTATTCCCTGAACACATACACGATCCTCACCATTGCAAACTTGGTCAATGGCTGGAACAGCAGAAACAGACAGAATTCGGAGGCACTAAACTGTATCAGCAAATTTGCCTTAAACATCAGGAAGCTCATCGCCTGGCTAAAGCTATTTTTGACTGTTTGCATACAGAACAGACAATGAAACCGGAAGAATATTGTGAACAATTATTAAGTGTTCACAATGAATTAATCAATTTACTGGTTCAGCTTTACTTAAACTTCAGTTTAATTGCCATAGAGCCTTATCAGTTACTAAAAAAGGAATAATTAAAGATAAAATAAGTCTTAATTTTCACATTAATGAATGAATTATCTGGGTAAAGTGCCTATTATATTTGTCATCAGACAATGTTAATCCAGGTAATACAGTTAACAGGGGCGCATTAATGCATTGAGTCAGGCTGACAATATTCTCTTCCAGATACGCCATTGTTTGAACAGATGAACCAGTATTGGCTATCCAGCCAGCCAGCTTAAGTCCACTTTGAGCGATGGACTGAACAGTTAACAGGGCATGGTTAATACAGCCGAGGCGCATATTGACTACCAGAATAACCGGATAACCTAACTGCTGAGCCAGATCAGCAATGGTTTGAGTGGCATTTAAAGGTACCAGCCAGCCGCCTACACCTTCCACCAGCACAATATCTGATTTTATTGAATTTTCCCGTACATTATTAACAATTTGTTCCAGATGAATACTTTTTCCAGATTTTTCTGCAGCAAGGTGAGGGGCTATTGCCGGTTCAAAGGCATAGGGGTTTACCTGTTCATAAGCTATTTTTACTGAAGACGCAGCCATCAGACGCAGAGCATCCTCATTTCTTAAGCCCTGCTCTGTCAACTCACAGCCGCTGGCCACCGGTTTAAAACCCAGACTGTTATAACCCGCCCGGGAAAAAGCTCTTAACAGACCTTCAGTCACAAAAGTCTTGCCGGCATCAGTATCGGTAGCAGTTATAAACCAGGCGTTCATTATTTATCTCGGGATTTCAGGGTACTTTTAAGCTGTGCCATGGAAATAGACGTTTGTTGTCCATTGTCCATAGCATGGGTATTCTGCAGCGGGGTTTTAGGGTTCCAGGCATGGCCGTAAACCACTTCATAGGTCAGAGGATAGCCGTCAGCGGTTTTAAATTGCTCATATTCCTCAAGCATGGCCTTAAAACGCTGTTTGCCGGTCAGGGCGGTTTCCCTGCCCCGGTTCTGATTGTGCGCACCCACGGCTTTCAGATCCAGCATAATCTGTTTGACTGAGGGGTAATTCAGTACAATCCGCTCACTGTCCATAACAGGGTTTTCAGTCTGGACATTATATAAAATATCACCAATATCATGCATATCAGTAAATTCATTTACATGTACTTTATCACTGACCGCAGCCCAGCTGGCTCTCAGTTCTTTCAGGGTGTCCGTACCAAAGGTGGTAAACAGCAGTAAACCGCCAGGTTTCAATACCCGGCGAAATTCCTGAAAAAGCTGAACTAAATCGGTACACCACTGAATGGTAAGGTTGGAAAAAATAAGATCCACACTGGCATCTGCCAGCGGCAGCCGCTCTGCATCGGCACAGACATAATGATAGCGATTAGCACGGATGGCCCGGCGCAGTTTATCTGTCAGTCCGGAAGGTTTGAGGCGCTGGCGGCATTTGTGCAACATACGGGGTGCCAGATCCATAGCAATCAGCCCGGCTTCCGGGTATTGCTCTGCCAGTCCCTGTACGCCCTGTCCGGTTCCCGTACCCAGATCCAGAATAATCTGAGGTTTGATTTTTATATAATCCAGCCGTTCAAGTAAGCGCTTACATACTTCCTGTTGTACTATTGCCGAACCATCATAGCTGTCTGCCGCCCGGTTGAAGGTTTCCTGCACCTGGGCTTTGCTAAATGCCGGCAAAGCAGATTGATCGTCAGTGTTCAAGAATGCCTCGCAATAGTGTCATAAATTCATCCGGATGAGAAATAAACGGCGCATGGCCGGCACCGGCAACAGGATGCAGCTTAATATTGGGCTGTTGAGTTAGCTGCTGCTGGGCTTTAATATTAACCAGGGTATCCCGTTCTCCACAAATCAGGTCAATGGGAATATCCGTGACTTCAGATAACAGTGCCCTTTTATCTTCATTTAACAGCATTTTAAGGCCATCTTTTAAGGCGGACGGCTCAGGCTCACCGCGTTGTTCTAGTTGCTGCTGCAGGGTTTTAATGTCTTTTCTGGCCGTGTCACTGCCCATAGCCTGAATGGCCAGAAAGCGTTTTAAAGTCGCCCGGTGATCCTGTTCAAGGT
>JALVDE010000401.1 GCA_027009375.1 Gammaproteobacteria bacterium | reverse complement strand
CGTCTGCCCAAACCACCTTTTTTTATCCAGAAAAAAGTCGCTGAAAAAATTCTGCAGTCATTACTTGCCGAGCAGATTGAAATGGAAGAATTTGATTTTTTAGAGGGGCATTTTCTGCAGCTCTGTATTGAAGACATGGGCCTGTCTTTTTTACTGAGCTTTGAAAATAATCAATTAATCCTGTCGGATTCCGTAACCCAGGCCGATGTGATTTTCCGAGGCAGTTCCCGGGAGTTTTTATTGCTGGCCAGCAGAATGGAAGACCCCGACACCCTGTTTTTTCAGCGCCGTCTGGTCATTGAAGGCGACACCGAACTGGGACTGTATATCAAAAATTCCATTGACGGTATTGATTTTGACCACTGGCCCAGGTGGTTAAACCAGCTGATTGGAAAAGTGGCCCGACTGGTCAATGAACAGGATGATGCTGTCAATATTCCCCAACAAGGCCAGCCTGCTGCCTGAAACATCAATAAAAATCATGTTTACTCAAGATATTTTTTAATTTGCCGACTATATTTATTACAACAATAAAAAAAAGTAATAAAAAATCCGACAACTAAAAAAATCAGGGGTTAAACATATGAAAGTCTCTCTTTTCTGGCGCCTTTTTATACCCGTTGCCAGCATAATGATTGTCTCTCTGGCAACACTATTATGGATAGTATCGCAAAAAATCAGTGAAAACACCCTGAATGAAGCCATTTTCCAGGCAGAAAAAACGGTTAACCAGTTTAAAACAATCCGCGCTTACTATACTAAAAATGTCGTTTCCAAGGTCATTGCGGGCAGCGATTTAAAGCCTTCTTTTAATCATAAGAATGATAAAGGCAAAATCCCCCTCCCTGCCACAATGATCCACGATTTAAGTGAACTACTGGAAAAAAACGGCACTAAAATCAAGTTATACTCAGCCTACCCTTTCCCTAACCGTAAAAATCGAGTTCTGGATGACTTTGAACAGCAGGCCTGGGATAAAATCAGCCGAGACCCGGAACTTACTTTCAGCAAACCGGTAGAAATTGACGGCAAGGCTTATCTTCGTGTTGCCAGGGCAGATTTAATGGTCAGCCCTGTCTGTGTGGCCTGTCATAATTCCCGTCCTGATACCCCAAAAAATGACTGGAAGCTGGGTGATGTGCGCGGCATACTGGAAGTAGACTTACCTATGGAAGCCATTCACGAAAACGCTTCAGGTATTATTTATCTCACCCTGTTTACCGGTTTACTGGCATTGCTGCTGGTCTTTATATCCATCTATGCTACTTATCGTTATTTTATTGGCAATAAGCTGAACACCATAAACAATGCCCTGATTGATATTGTTGAAGGTGAAGGTGACCTGACCCGCCGACTGGATGACTCCGGTAGTGATGAAATCAGCCATATCGCACAAAGTTTCAACCGTTTTGTAAATAACCTGCACACCACCGTCAGTCAGATCCTGCAGGCCAGTAATAGCCTGTCAAAAACCTCTACTGAGTTACTGGACATTACTGCCCGAACCAATAATGCAATAGAAGAACAGAAACAGGATACTGAACTCGCCGCGGCCGAGGTAGAGAAATTTAATGAACACTCCATTGAGGTCGCTCAGCTTACTGAACAGGCCACCGATTCAACACATTCTGCTGAAGATGCCACCAACCGGGGCAATATTGCCATTTCCTCTACCATTGGTACCGTCGATCAACTGACCAGTAATGTCTCAAGTGCAGCACAAATTATTGAGCAATTGCAGAAGGACAGCACAAATATTGGGGGAGTACTGGAAGTGATTCAGGGTATTGCCGAACAGACCAATTTACTGGCTTTAAATGCAGCCATTGAGGCAGCCCGTGCAGGTGAGCAGGGTCGCGGCTTTGCCGTGGTAGCCGACGAGGTCCGTACACTGGCTGCCAGAACCCAGGATTCAACCCTGGAAATTCAGGCCATGATTGAACGACTGCAGGGAGCCAGTAACAAGGCTT
>JALVDE010000400.1 GCA_027009375.1 Gammaproteobacteria bacterium | reverse complement strand
CCTAACTCATTATTACCTGCCTTAATACACACGAAAAAACTCCAAAAATATAACTTTATTAATAGCCATCACCCTAACCCTCTCTATCAGGGAGAAGGAATAAAAGAGCAAGACTAATTGGTAACGATTTTTTATTAATTTATCAGTTAACGACTTTCTTTTTAAATAAGCCTTTGGTCAGCATAATACCGAACTGTGTTGATTTAGCACGATCCAGCTTCAGACATAGTCTGTTTTCACCCTGACGGACAATGGTACAGGGAAATTCCGGTGATAAATTATCGTCTCTGTCCTTAATAAACAGCCTGGCATTTTGCTGCAGGAAACTCTCGTCCAGCTCTTCCTGAACAGAGATACAGACGCCCCCCAGACTGATATCAACGGTTATGCCGTTGATTTTCCGGCCGCCCTCCAAATCGACCAGAACATTACGATTCAGGACGATTCGTTCACAGACTCTACGGTCATCATTATTTTGAGTAGATGTATTCATTTTTCGTCATTTAATTGTATTGTTATTAATTACAATATATTAGCTCAAGTTGGGGATTTTACCAGTTTTGATTATTCAAGTCTGATTTCTATATGGTTTCCACCGGTGTCTGAGGATGGTTACCCCATTCTGACCAGGAGCCGGCATAGCCCTTGACCTGTTTAAATCCTGCCGCTTTCAGCAGATAATATGAAAAAGAGGATCGGTGATGGCTGTGACAATAAGTCACGATGGTTTTGTCCTTATCAAAACCTTTGTCGGCCAGGGTCTGCTGCAGTTGTTCCATGGGCAGCAGACAGAGATTGTTGTTTCGATCCATGGCATCGGTCCATTCATAATGAACAGCACCGGGAATATGACCGCCCTTCCGGGCAAAATTCCTGGTACCCCGGTATTCAGCAAGCGAACGGGCATCCAGGATCTGAACATCAGAATCATCCAGATGTTCCTGAAGATAATCCAGGGTGGCCAGCACTGAGATGTCCTTATTGACCTTAAAGTCGGCTGGAATTGGATGGTTAATGGTATGCTCCATGGGAAAGCCGTTATTGGCCCAGGCAAAAATTCCACCGTTAAGCAGGGAAACCTTATGGTGGCCGGCCAGTTCCAGGGTCCATAATAAACGACAGGCCTTGCCCCCGCCTTCATCATCGTAGGCAATAACATGGGTGTCTGCCGAAATTCCTAATGCCGAGAAAACCTTGCATAAATGCTCATCATCCGGCACCAGCCCCATAACCGGTTTTTCTGTTTTAACAATATGACCATAATCAAAATGCACCGCTCCGGGAATATGATTGGCGGTATAGATATCCCGCTTGCATAAGTCGATAATCAACAGCTTATCATCATCCAGATGCTGGCTCAGGGTTTGAGCATCAATAATCAGCGGGTATTGGGACATACAGACTCCATTTCGGGTATAAAAAAATTTAATTCGGTATAGGTATTAATTTATTTTCAACTATAATGAAGATGCGTACATTAAATGGATTTTACAAGCCCTGCTTAGACTTACTTTATGTCTTTTTATATTTCCCTTATTATTTTAGTACTTTTACTGCTCTGGTTAATCCGGATTTATAACCGTTTTGTACAGTTAAAAAATCAGGTGGATGCCGCCTGGAGTGATATCAGTGTACAGCTTAAACGGCGCCATGATCTGATCCCTAAACTGGTGGACATGGTGCGCCAGTATGCCCGTTATGAAGAAACCCTGCTGGAGCGGATCACTACCTTACGCAGTGAGGGAAAAAAACTGGATGCCATGAGTCAGCCAGATCTGGAAAAAAGCAGTGAAATTGAAAAAAATCTTTCCGAACAGCTTAATCACCTGCTTATTCTGGCGGAGGATTATCCCGATTTAAAGGCCAGCCAGCATTTTATGGCTCTGCAGAAAGAATTATCCCTGATTGAAGATACTATTTCGCATGCCCGGCGTTTTTATAATGGTGCGGTACGCCTGCTCAATACCAGGATTGACACTTTCCCCGATCTTTTTATTGCCCGTCTGTTTCACTTTAACTACCGGCAGTATTTTCAGCTGGATATCGATACATGAAAATTTCAGAAAGACTTTTAATATTTATCAGCCTGCTTATCCTGTTAAGCACAACAGCACAGGCTGAAGAAATTATCCGTTCCTTTAAAAGTGATATTCAGATCAATGCGGATGCCAGTCTGACAGTAACAGAAACCATTACAGTGCAGGCCGAAGGGCAACAGATAAAGCGTGGTATTTACCGGGACTTTCCGACTCGCTACAAAGACCCTTATGGCAATAATTATGTTGTTGAATTTCATGTACTGGATGTTTTACGTGACGGTAAGCCGGAGGACTGGCACAGTAAAAATATCAGTAACGGCGTACGTGTTTATATGGGTAATAAAAACCGCCTGTTAGCACCCGGAGAATATACCTATACCCTGAGTTATTACACAACCCGCCAGCTGGGCTTTTTTAAACAGTATGACGAACTGTACTGGAATGTTACCGGTAACGGCTGGGCCTTTCCTATTGAGTATGCCAGTGCCGATGTACAGTTACCGCCTGGCGTAAATATAGAACAGACTCAAAGTGATGCCTATACTGGTATCAGCGGTGCCCGTGGCAAGGACTTTGAAGTTTCCACTGTGAATAATAACCGACTGTTATTTGAGTCCACCGGCACATTATCACCCGGTGAGGGACTGACCATTGTCGTGGACTGGCCTAAAGGCTTTGTAACAGAACCTACGGCAAATCAGAAACGTCAGTGGTTTATACAGGACAATAAAAACCTGCTGGTGGGCCTGGGCGGCTTAAGCCTGTTATGGCTGTATTTTTTCCTGGTCTGGAATAAAGTCGGCAGAGATCCCCAAAAAGGGGTTATTTATCCCCGTTACCAGCCACCTAAAGGCCATTCTCCGGCCTCCATTCGTTTTGTTTCAAATATGGGTTATGACAATAAGACCTTTGCAACGGCCCTGGTCAGTATGGCCGTAAAAGGTTTTATTAAAATTGAAGATGCAAAAAATAAAGAGTTTATTATTCATAAAACTGAGCAGAGCGTTCAGGCTGATATTGACGCACAAAGTACAAACCAGCCTGATACCCTCAACAGACTTTCCAGCGGTGAAGCCGTTATTAATCGGGATATATTTGCTGAAGGCAACAGTATAACTCTGAAACAAAGCAACCATAAACTGATCGGTAAGGCAAAAGACAGCCATAAAAAAGTACTTAAACGGGATTATGAAAAAAAATATTTCAAAACCAATCTGCTTTATCAGCTACCTGGCCTATTAATCAGCCTTATTACTCTATTGCTGACTATTTATTCAATTGACTCGGATGCTGAACAAGAACTCAGTGGTTTTCTGATCCTGTGGTTAAGTTTCTGGTCTATTGGTACTCTGGTTTTAAGTTATCGTGCTTTCACCCTCTGGCGCTCTATCCAGCAATTTTATGAAGTAATACCCGCGGTATTTATGACCTTATTTGCTGCTCCATTTGTGGCTGCTGAACTGTTTGTTCTGTATCAGTTATGGGAAAGTAGCGGAACGGGTCTGTTGCTGGTTTTTGTGCTGGTTATTCTCACCCATGTTTTTTTCTATCAATGGATGAAAGCCCCTACCCTGCTGGGACGTAAACTGCTGGATAAAATTGAAGGCTTTAAACTGTACTTAAGTGTTGCCGAAAAAGAGGAATTGCAGTTTAAGCACAGGCCGGAAAAAACACCTGAACTGTTTGAGCGCTACCTGCCCTACGCCCTGGCTCTGGATGTAGAAACCCAGTGGAGCAGGCGTTTCAGCCGGGTATTCAGCAAACTGGAACAAAGCGATCCGCAATACCGTCCACGCTGGTATAACGGTTATTACTGGAATGCCGCTAACCTGGCCGGTTTTTCATCCGCTATGGGAGACAGCCTGGGGTCAGCCATAGCCGCGTCTTCCAGCGCACCAGGTTCTTCCAGCGGCGGTGGCGGCGGTTCATCCGGTGGTGGGGGTGGCGGCGGTGGTGGCGGAGGCTGGTGATCAGCCGGAAGAACCGCAGCAGCTTCCGCCGCTGCAGCCACCGCCGGAATTAATAATTTTAGCGTTCTTGTTAAAGATATATTTAATAGACAGATACAGCAGGATCACAGAAGAAACCTGGTCAATAAAACCGGGGGCTTCTTCCTGATCACTAAGCAGATGGATCTGATTTAAACTGTCTGCAAATAATGTATCAAACAGATAACCGAATAGCAGGCTGCCAACCAGAACAGAAAACAGGTAAATAACCAGTGAGGATTTACCCAGGGTTTTATAGACTACACTCATGGTAATGGCATTAGAAGCCGGCCCGGCGGTGAGAAAAATAAAGGCAGCGCCCGGTGAGAAACCGGCCGTTAATAAGGACAGCCCCAGGGGAATGGACGCAGTAGCACAGACATATAAAGGCAGTGAAATAGCCAGAACCAGTACATAGTTTAACCACTGATTCGATGATAAATAGTCCACCAGGTTTTCTGGCATAAAGGTCACAATCAGAGCACCAATAAACACCCCTATCATTAAAGAGCGGGCAAAATCTTTATAAATATCATCAAAAGCATAGCTTAGTATTTTCTGTGTTTTATCAAATACAGGATTGGTATTAACATCTTCTGCTTTAACGACATTAACATTGAGCGGTTTACCAATAACTGACGCACGGGCTATGGAAATATTCTGTACCGGTGCAGCCTGACTAAACATACTACCGGTAGTATTAACTGAAGCTTTAGCATCAGCCGCTTTAGCTTCAGTTTTTTCCTGTTGCTCCTGTGAGGTAAACAGCAGCGTTAATATGCCTGCCAGCAGGGCAATAATAACCGAGGAAAGCAGACGATACAGGGTGAACAACCAGCCGAATACACCATAGGTAGCCATAATAGAATCGGCACCGGTAATGGGTGTAGCAATAAGAAAGGTCTGGATGGCACTATTAGAGGCCCCGCTTTTTTTCAGTGAAGTCACAAAAGGGATCACACTGCAGGAACACAGCGGCAGAGGTATGCCCAGTACCGCCGCCTTGATATTAGCCATAAAATCATGTCGGCCCAGATGCTTTTTAATAAAAGAATCGGGAATAAATAACTTAAAGATACCGGCAATAATAACGCCGATAAGAATAAATACGGCAATGGAATTGAGCAGCAGCCAGAAATTAGCCAGCAGTTCCAGAATCAGTTCCTTCATACGTTTAAACCAGCATCCCTGTAATGTGAAACGCAGCAAATGATAACAGCCAGGCTGTTAGCGTAGTAAATATAAACAGATAACCCAGGTATTTCCAGCCGCCGGCTTCACGCATAAAGACCATGGAAGCCGCCAGACAGGGCAGGTAAATCATAACAAAGACAATAAAGGAAATACCGGCAGGCAGGGAAATATTTTCCCTGATTTTTTCAATCAGTCCGGTATGCTGTTCTGTTATATCATCACCCAGACCGTATAAAACGCCCAGAGTAGCCACCACCACTTCCTTGGCCGCCAGTCCGGTTTCCAGTGCTACCGCCATGCGCCAGTCATAACCAAGAGGTGCAAAAAAGGGTTCAGAAGCATGACCAATCTTGCCCAGGTAACTATTTTCCAGTTTTCTCATGGCCAGCTCATTGGACAGTGCTATGGCCTGTGCATCATCAGCGGCCTGTTCAATTTTAACCTGGTAGGCCTGTTCAAGCTCCGGCTGTTTAGGGTAATTACTGGCAAACCAGACCAGTACAGAAGCCAGCAGAATAAAGGTACCCGCCTTTTTTAAATACATCAGCGCCTGGCCGGATACGGTATGCCAGATAAGTTTAAAAGAAGGCAGACGATATTTGGGCATTTCCATTACAAAGGGTTCATCTTTGCCCTTAAAGACGGTCATTTTTAAAATCTTGGCCGCAAGAATACCCAGTAAAGCCCCGCTGATATAAATCAGAAACAGGATATTGCCGGCATGATGCTCAGCAAAAAAAGCCCCCACAAACAGCACATAAATGGGCAAACGTGCACCGCAGCTCATAAAACCGATAATAAACAGGGTAAGCAGCCGATCCCGGTCATTTTTCAGGGTACGGGCGGCCATATAGGCCGGTACTGAGCAGCCAAAACCGGTCACCAGGGGAATAAAGGATTTGCCATGCAGGCCGAACTTATGAAAGAAACCATCCAGCAGAAAGGCCACCCGGCTCATATAACCGGTGGTTTCCAGCAGGGCAATACCAAAAAACAGAATAATAATATTGGGCAGAAACAGCACCACGGCGCCGACCCCGGCAATCGCCCCGTCCGCAATAACAGAAGCCAGTTCGGTATGCCCCAGGAAATTCTTGGTACCATCAATAAGTGCCACAAAAAAAGCATCAATCCAGTCCATGGGAATGCTGCCGATATCAAAGGTCAGCTGGAACAGTCCCCACATCATAAACAGAAAAATCGGCAGTCCGACGATCTGATGCATCAGCAGGGCATCGATTTTATCCGTCAGGCTGAGCCGGTTGTCCTTTTTAAAAACGACGGTTTCAGCCACCGCTCCTTTTGCCACAGCATTTTTTTCATCATTAAAAATATCTTCCAGATCTTTTGTACCATAATGCAGGTACAGGTGCTGGTAGGCCTTGTTGATGATAGGCAAGAGTTCAATCCATATCGGCTCTTCATGAAAACGCTGATAGGCCTGCCGGTCTTCACGCAATAACTTTATGGCCAGAGCTTTAAGACTGATTTTGCACTGAAACTTTTTTGCCTGCAGGAAATCAACAATATTGGCAATTTCTTCTTCAAAGGGTTCACTGAACTGCAGGTGCAGATCAGGCAGTTTAGAATTATAAGTTTCTATAATGGCATCAATCAGTTCATCAATGCCGGTTTTTTTTAAAGCAGAGGTTTTAACACAGCGGGCACCCAGGATTTTGCTCAGCTGCTGTTCATTAATATGCACCCCTTCATTGACCGCTTCATCCGTCATATTCAGAGCAATGACTATTTTTTTATTGAGCGCCAGTAATTCAGTGGTGAGGTAGAGGTTACGTTCAATATTGGTTGAATCCACCACATTTAAGATCAGATCGTATTCACCTTCATCCAGGTATTTTTTAGTGACCCGCTCTTCAATGGTGTAATCCGTAAGGGAATAGGAACCGGGCAAATCGGTAATTTCAAATTCATAATCACCGCGGACAAAACGGACCACTTCTTTTTTGACCGTAACACCACTGAAATTACCTACCTTCAGTCGGGCATTACCGATGGAGTTAATTAAAGCACTTTTGCCGACATTAGGCTGACCAACCAGAGCCACTTTTATGATTGTTCTGTCTGATTGATGCTTTGCTGCGTCATTCATGCTTTAACCTCAATCTTCTCTGCTTCTGCCGATCGCAGGGCAATTCGGGTCTTGTTAATACGCACGCGGATGGTTTTTTACCCAGGGAACGTTCTTCTACTGAAATACGGGCACCCTTAACCAGGCCAAAGGAATTAAAACGATTTTTTAATTCTCTATTAGCATGGATAGCCGTAATAATTGCTGATTCACCTTTAGAAAGCTTATCCAGCGTCATGAAGAACCTCAGATTTGAAAAAAGGTATTGTAAATGAAATTAATTATCACTTACATGATTATAATCAAGCGCCAATTATATTGTATTTGACAGGAAAGATCAGTTTAGTAAATTATAATATGTAAATTAAACTAATTCTTAGTTATAATGTCTAAAAATGTATCTAAAACAATAATAATTCTAAATTGAAGATATGACTTATGCTTATACGAAACGACACCAGAAAAGCATCTGAACGACGCAGACAGGATCGGCGTCAGGTGGATTATGAATTTGGTAGTGCGCAATGGATTGAGCATATAAAAAATCATTATGCCGCCTGGCCTAAAACTGAGCGGCGTCAACAGAACCGCCGTAGCGGTGAACGCCGACAGTGCCA
>JALVDE010000399.1 GCA_027009375.1 Gammaproteobacteria bacterium | reverse complement strand
AAACCTAAAACCTAAAACCTAAAAATGACAACCCCAAAAAACCCCGACATCCTGGTAAAAATCCTGAAACGCAAACACGAAGAAGTGGATGCCCTATGTACCAGACGTCCTCTGGACAGTATTATTTCAGCCATACAGGATATGGCCGATACCCGGGGTTTTGTCACTGCCATAGAAAATAAAATTAAGGCTGGAAAATCTGCAGTTATTGCAGAAATTAAAAAGGCCTCACCCAGCAAGGGACTTATTCGGGAAAACTTTGTTCCGGCAGAAATTGCTCAGTCCTATGAAAAGGGCGGCGCTGCCTGTCTTTCGGTGCTGACGGATATTGATTTTTTTCAGGGCAGTGATGCCTATCTGCAGGAAGCCCGTAATGCCTGTAGTTTGCCTGTGTTACGTAAGGATTTTGTGATCGATCCTTACCAGATTTATGAGGCCAGGCTGATTGGCGCTGATGCTATTTTGCTGATTGTGGCCTGTCTCAGTGACACCCAACTCAGTGAGTTTTCATCCCTGGCCCATGAACTGGGGCTGGATGTGCTGGTGGAAGTGCATGATCAGACGGAACTGGAGCGGGCGTTGAAACTGTCCACCCGTTTAATGGGTATTAACAACCGTAATTTAAGAACCTTTGATACCACCCTTAATACCACTATTGAACTGCTGGATATGATCCCGGAAGATCGGATTGTGGTTACTGAAAGCGCTATCCACCTGCCTGAAGATGTGGCGCTTATGCGTCAGCACAATGTGAATGCATTTCTGGTGGGTGAGTCTTTTATGCGTGCCGAACAGCCGGGTGAAAAACTGGCTGAATTATTTAATGCCTGATTAACAGGGCGGTTAACGCCGTGGCCATTAAAACGCTGTAGCCAATAAAATGCCGTTGCAAAACAATACACCTCTCAGTAACACCGATTCGCTTCTGGCTTATGACCGGGAGCATATCTGGCATCCCTATACCAGTATGACAGAACCACTGCCCTGCTATGCCGTGGCATCGGCTCAGGGTGTGCGTATTAAGCTGGCCGATGGCCGGGAACTGATTGATGGTATGTCCTCCTGGTGGGCGGCTATTCATGGTTATAATCATCCGGTGTTAAATGCGGCCGTTGAGCGGCAACTGAAATCCATGTCACATATTATGTTCGGAGGCCTGACCCATCGTCCGGCTGTGGAACTGGCTCAAAAGCTGGTTGATTTAACAGCGGAACCTCTGCAGCATGTTTTTTTTGCTGACTCTGGCTCAGTGTCAGTGGAAGTGGCTATCAAAATGGCTATACAGTACTGGTATGCTCAGGGCTATAAGAATAAGCAGAAACTGCTTACGGTGCGGGGCGGTTATCATGGCGATACTCTGGGCGGTATGTCGGTCTGTGACCCGGTTAATGGTATGCATAGCATGTTCAGGGATATTCTTCCGCAGCATCTTTTTGCTCCGCAGCCAGAATGTAATGCTGATGGTTCCACTAATATTTCGGAACTGGAAAGTCTGCTCTGCCAGAATCAGGATGCCATCTGTGCGGTGATTATTGAGCCTGTTGTACAGGGTGCGGGAGGCATGCATTTTTACTGTACAGACTATCTTCAGCAGTTAAGAGCACTCTGTGATCAGTACCAGGTACTTTTGATTCTGGATGAAATTGCCACGGGGTTTGGCCGGACAGGGAATCTTTTTGCGTATGAGCAGGCCGCTATTGTGCCTGATATATTATGCCTGGGTAAAGCATTAACCGGCGGATATATGACTCTGGCTGCCACCATGACCAGCAAAAAAGTGGTGGATGGGATCAGTGCGGACGGTTCCGGTATTTTAATGCACGGTCCGACCTTTATGGCCAATCCGCTGGCCTGTGCCGTTGCCAATGCCAGTATTGAGCTTTTGCTCAGTTCCAACTGGCAGGCAAATATTAAGCGTATTGAACAGCAGTTAGAAAAGGAGCTTGAACCTTGCCGTCAACTGTCTGCAGTAGCTGA
>JALVDE010000398.1 GCA_027009375.1 Gammaproteobacteria bacterium | reverse complement strand
AACAGCACAGAACCTTAATCGTACCGGAACAGAACGGCCAGGAAGCGGCTTTAATCAAAGGCCTGAAGGTTTATACCGCTCGACACCTGCTGGATGTCTGTGCCTTTTTAAAAGGTGAGCAGTCCCTGGCTCAGCCACAGGCATCTTATACAGAACCGGAACAAAGCTATAGTCTCTGCCTGTCCGATATTCACGGACAGCAAAATGCCCGGCGGGCACTGGAAATAGCAGCAGCCGGTCAGCACAGTCTGCTGATGAAGGGCCCTCCGGGAAGTGGCAAAACCATGCTGGCGAGCCGCCTGAATACTATTTTACCCGATATGGATGAAGATGAGGCTGAGGAAGTGGCGGCTTTGCGCTCCATTAGCGGAGAAACGGTCAGCCAGGCTAACTGGCGGGTAAGAGGTTTTCGTACTCCGCATCACACCGCTTCCGGGGTAGCTCTGGTGGGCGGCGGCAGCTATCCCAGGCCGGGAGAAATTAGCCTGGCTCACCACGGCGTGCTGTTCCTGGATGAACTGCCGGAATTCAGCCGCAAGGTGCTGGAAGTGCTAAGAGAGCCGCTGGAATCGGGAAAAATCTCCATTTCCAGGGCCGCCAGACAGGTAACTTTTCCAGCCTCTTTCCAGCTTATTGCCGCGATGAACCCCTGTCCCTGCGGTTATTATGGGGATACACAGAATAACTGCCGCTGTTCGGCCACGCAAATTGAGCGTTATCAAAGTAAACTTTCCGGCCCCCTGCTGGATCGAATTGATATCCATATTGAAGTGCCCGCCATCAGTCACAGGGAATTGCAGGACTATACTGAAAAACCGGAAACCAGTGCCCAGGTTAAAAAAAGAGTGGTTCAGGCTCATCAACGGCAGAAGCAAAGACGGGGCAAATGCAATGCCCGTTTAAATAACCGTGAAATAGAACAGGACTGTCTATTACAAGCTGAAGATCAAAAAGTACTGCAGAAAAGCATGGAAAAAATGAAGCTGTCTGCCCGAGCTTATCATCGTATTCTTAAACTGGCCCGAACCATTGCTGATCTGGACAATAGCGAACAGATCCAGCTGCAGCACCTGACGGAGTCTATTGGTTACAGAATTAAATAGTGTGCATCTATTTATTGATGCACACTGGCGGCACAAGGATGTGCCGCTCATTTTTAACGACGTTAAGTCGTTGAAAATGGAGCAAAAGAAAAATCACACTTTTTCTTTTGCGTTCCGGTAAATTGCCAGGAAGGCAATTTCCGGATAGACACTAAATGGTCACAAACAATTTCGAACCAGGGCTTCTTTTTCTTCCTGGGTCAGAATAATGGGATTGGTCTGCATACTGCTGGGGCTGATATTGGCTACCAGTCGGGGGATATCCTGTTCACTGATCCCAAATTCAGATAATGGGGCAATGGTCATTTTACGGTTCCAGTCAGACAGAAAATCCACTAAGGCCTGCAGAGCCTCTGAATCACTCAGTTGCGGCTTTTTGTTTAACAGACGCCCAATATGAGCGTATTTACTCAGGCCGATATTATCCGGTTCCCGTTCCTGCATGGCCTGAATATTAATGCGTACCGCTTCAGTCAATACCGTGCCGCAGGCCACCCCATGGGGAATGGGAAAAAAAGCCCCCAGGGGAGAAGCCAGTCCATGCACACTGCCCAGCCCGACCTGGGCCAGGGTAATGCCGGATAATAATGCGGCATAAGCCATATTGGCGCGGGCCAGAGCCAGTTCTGGCTGATGACTGTGTCCAGCAGAACTATCTCCAGTAGAGCAATCTCCGGCAGAGCTCTGATACCAGAGCAGCAGGCTGTCACGAACTCGCTCCAGACCGCTCAGAGCCAGAGCATCGGTCAGAGGGTTGGCTTTGGTGGACAGATAGGATTCCAGTAACTGAGTCAGGGCATCCATGCCGTTGGCGGCAATCAGGGATTTTGGGCAGCTGATTAACAGATCCGGATCCACAATAGCATATTGTGGGAT
>JALVDE010000397.1 GCA_027009375.1 Gammaproteobacteria bacterium | reverse complement strand
TATTGGTATTCCACATATGACAGGCCTGGAAGCAGTTAAGCTATTAAAATCTTATGGGATCCCGGCAATTTTTCTTTCATCTGATACTAATAATGAATACGTCAAAGAGGCTGTCGAATCGGGCGGCCTGGCTTATCTTGTAAAGCCGGTTAATATTGCCCAATCTATTCCAGTTATTGAATTTTCCATAAAAACAGGCCAGGAAATCCAGGGACTACTTGATATTAAAGAACGTCTTGATTCAGCGCTTGAAACCGGACACCATGTTAATGTTGCTATTGGGATTCTGATGGAACGACATAAACTTAAAAGAGAAGAGGCGTTTGAATTTTTGCGCCAGAAAGCCCGTTCAAACAGAAAAAAAGTGAAAGACATTGCCATTGAGTTTATAGATGCCTGGCATTCCATCCATTTAATAGCATCCCCTAATTTAGAAACCTGACTAATTTACTTGACTTCTATATCCCATAGTCTATAAATAATAAAAAAGCAGAAAAGCCTGCTAATAATAATAAAATAAAAGCCCTTTTGTTGTGCTTTTATTATCTATTTTGATCAAACTACCCCTTATTGATCAGAAAATAAACATTAACTTATAACCGGTTCCTTCTCCCTGAACCATTAGTCGTTTATTGAATATAATTTCGCTATAAAAATAAGGAATAATTTATGAAATTGTTGTTTACTCCGGCAATAAAACTAATGGACCGTGTCCGTTATCCTGTTAAGTTTAGTATTATATTTATAATAGTTCTAATTCCTCTGGTTATGTTAAGTATAAAATTAATTCACTCTATCAGTAAAGATATTGATACGCTGAAAAATGAACAGACTGGACTTGTCTATATTAAATCAATACGTCAGGTTATTGAACCTGTTCAGAAACACCGCGGGATGATGTCTGCCTATCTAAATGGTGCCAGCAATTTCAGGGACAGAATATATAGCCAGCGTCAGGTCGTTGATACATCAATGGAGGAATTAAAGCGCATTAATCAGCGTTATGGTAATGAGTTAGCTTTAGAGCAGGTTTATTCTAAACTGATAAAGCAATGGCAGTTAATTAAAAACACGTCTATGGGCTTAACTGCCGCTCAAAGCATCAAGATTCATAATATGCTTGTTGAAAGACTGCTGAATTTGATTGCAGAGGTTGCTAACGCTGCCGATATTACTCTTGATCCTGAGCTTGATACCTATCAAATTGGAGTGACTCTGGTTAATGGTTTGCCCAATATGCTGGAGAATATGGGCCAGGCTCGTGCGGTGGCTTCAGGTGTGGCTGCTAAAGGAAAGTTTGAAAACAAGTCAGTTTATACCCGGCTGGCTATTCTGGCTAATAACATCGACCTGTATTTTAAGGATGTGAGCAGCAGTTTAAATGCTGTTTATCAGGTTAATCATTCTCTCGCAGAGGAACTAAAAGCGGCCACAGATTCTAATTACAATGCTATTGTTGGCATGCAGGACTTACTAAAAAAGCAGTTATTACATGCAGATACTATCAGGGTATCAAGTAAGGAAATATTTGATAATGCTACCAGGGCGATCAATGGTTCTTATGCACTGTTTGATACACTTTTGCCAAAAATGCAGGAGATTCTATCTGTACGAATAGACGATGCTGAGAATACACTTAATTTTGCTGTTGCTGTTGTGCTGCTTGTTATGGTTATTGTTGCTTATCTGTTTGCCGGTTTTTTCTTTTCCGTACAGAACGGCGTAACTCAGATCAGCAGTGTTATGGAGCGTCTGTCAGATGGTGATCTGAATGTCAGGCTTAACTTATCTACCCGGGATGAGCTGGTACAGATTGCACATAGTGTAAATAAGATGATTGAGAATTTTTCCCATGTAGTAGGACAGATTATTTCATCATCGGATCAGGTGGCCAGCTCTTCAGAAGAACTTTCTGCTATTACAGAACAAACAGGCCAGAGTATGTCTCAGCAACAGTTTCAGACAGAAGATGTTGCAGCCGCCATGAGTGAGATGGCAGAAAGTGCGCAGGATGTCAGTGAGAATATCAGCAATACAGTACAGGCAGCCAATCAGGCTCATAAAGAAACTGCGATTGGACAGCAAATGGTTGATGAATCCATACAGGCGGTGCAGAAATTATCTGATCAAATAGAAAGCGCCTCGGAAGTTATTCATGAGCTTGAACAGGACAGTGAAAATATCAATGCGGTATTAGATGTTATAAAAGGTCTTGCAGAACAGACCAATTTACTGGCCTTAAATGCGGCTATTGAAGCGGCCAGAGCCGGTGAGCAGGGTCGAGGCTTTGCTGTTGTGGCTGATGAAGTTCGAACTCTGGCCGGACGTACTCAGGAATCAACAGAAGAAATTAATCAGGTAATTGAGAATCTTCAAAAAGGTTCCCGAAAAGCCGTTCAGGTCATGTCCCAGAGTCGCAAAGAGGCCTATGAGGTGGTAGTGCAGGCTAAAAAAGCTGGAGAGTCTTTAGCTAATATATCATTAGCTGTTGCACGCATTAACGATATGAGTCTGCAGATAGCCCAGGTAACGGAAAAACAGAATATGACCTGTAAGGAAATAAATAAAAGTATTATGGATATATCTAAAATGTCCAATGAAACATCAGTTGGTGCAAAGGAAACATATTATGCGTCACAAGATCTGGCACGATTAGGAAATGAACTGCAAACACTGGTCGTTCAGTTTCAGACAGAATAAAAAATATTTGTAATTTTCAATGTATTGATAAGTATGACCTTGAGTCATTGTTGGACAATCGACTGATGTATTTATGAAATTATTATTAAAAAATAATATTGAAAACAGATTAAAAAAATCTTTCTGTAATTTTGGTATAAAAAACATTCTGATTTTTGTATTTGGTCTGTTAAGTTTATTAAGCATTTCAACTGTTTCCTGGAATGCATTCAGTGTTATTGAAAACTATTCTGAAGTCAGTCGTACAGAGTGGTTAAATAAAGCCAGCCAACTGGCCCTGAAACTCAATAATAAAATCGCTCTGGAACGAGGTTATACAGCAACATTACTGGCAAATAAGAATAATTATCATGAAGAACAAAAAACACTGTTAAAAACCTTTAGAAATGAGACGGATAAAATTTTAAAAGATTTTCGTCTGCAATTAGAAAACCTTTCGGATAAGAAACAAAGTACTTTATTTCTAAAAGAGTTTGATAATATCAATAAACTGTTTTTAAAAAACAGAGAGCAGGCCGATCATTATTTAAATAATGATCAAAATAATTTTGATTATCAGCTCTGGTTTAATAATATTACCTTGCGTATACAGGCCATAAATGATTTGCATGCCAGTTTACTTTCACCGGTAAATGAAGAAGACCATCTTGTTCAGTATGGTTTTCTTATAAAAGATATTTTATTTACTTTAAGTGAAAATGCCGGACGTGAACGTGCCTTAATCAGTACTGTGCTTTCTCAAAACAGGCCTTTTAATTCTGGTGAATACAAATTACTGGGACAATATAAAAATATCAGTAAATATACGGTTCAGCGCTTAAAAAAAATCTTAAAGTACTTTCCTGAAACACCTGCTATCCGCACGGCTTTGAACAGATTAAATAAAATCTATCTTCACGATTATCAAAACTTACGTAATGCTCTTGTTAATAAAAGTTCTGTGGGGCAGGGCTATCCCATCAATTCATTTGACTGGTTTAATCAGGCAACTACTGCGGTAAATGCCATACTACAATTGTCCAGTGCAATTAATCAGCATTTTGATCAGGATGTGGGCCTTCTTAAGGGGCGACTCTACAATACAATGGTTAAACTTGTTTTGACTATTGTGCTTGTTGTTATTGTTTTTTTAATTAGCTTCTATATGACCTATTACCGAATCATATCTCCCCTAAAGAAACTGGAACATTCTGCTAATATTATTGCTGAAGGTGATTTTACTCATTCTTTACCTACTATGGTAAATGATGAGTTTGGTCAGCTTGCACTGGCTTTTGAGGTAATGCGTGACTTTTTGCTAAAAGACAGTATCCGCAGGGAAAAAGCTGAACAGCAGTTACTTAAATTAAATACCGCCATAGAGCAAAGTATCAGTTCAATTATTATTACTGATATTAATGGTATAACTGAATACGTAAATCCACAGTTTTATGCGACTACCGGTTATCATGTTGATGATGTTATCGGTAGTAAATTTAATGTAATACGCTCTGATAAAATGCCGGATTCTTTTTATAATGATCTCTGGCTTACCATAAAAAAAGGCAAAGTCTGGCAAAAAGAAATTATTAATAAGAAAAGTAATGGTGAACTGTACTGGGCACTGGTTTCAATTTCACCTGTCTACAATAGTGAAGGGACTATTTCTCATTTTATAAGTGTACAACATGACATTACTGAGCATAAAAAACTGCAGGAACAACTTGATTTTGTCGCTTATCATGATGAATTAACGGCTTTACCTAATCGTGTTTCCCTGGCATATCAGTTTAAACTCTTAACCGCGAAAGCTAATACTAATGAACAAAAACTGGCTCTGGTTCTACTTGATCTGGATCAGTTTAAGCTGATCAATGATAATTTAGGTCATGATGTTGGAGACAAAATTTTAATCGAAGTAGGCCGGCGACTTAAACAGAGAATCTCCGGCTGTAAACTGGTATCCCGTTATGGTGGAGATGAGTTTATTGTTCTTTCTAACCTGTTTAATAATACCTCATCGATATTTGATGTGCTGAATCATATCAATAATATTTTTGAGGAACCTTTTGAGATTGCTGAGCATCATTTACATATTACTTCCAGTATTGGAGTCAGTGTCTGGCCCGAAGACGGAAAAGAAATAGATGATCTGCTGCGTAAAGCCGATACGGCGATGTACCATGCCAAAGATCTGGGACGTGGTTCTTTTCAGTTTTATACTAACCGGTTAAATATTCAGAGCAGTCAGCGTTTACGCCTGGAGAATGATCTTAGAGAAGCTATTAGCAACAATGAATTTGAGCTTTATTATCAACCTCAGGTTCATATTAAAACGGGTGAACTTATCGGAGTCGAAGCTCTAATTCGCTGGAATCATAATGAACTGGGAATGATTTCCCCACAGGAATTTATTCCTCTTGCAGAAGAAACCCAGCTCATTAATCCAATAGGAAAGTGGGTACTGGAAACAGCCTGTATTCAGGCAAAAAAATGGCATGATAAGGGTTATTCACAATTAATTGTGGCGGTTAATCTGTCTGCACGTCAGCTTGATGATGGCGATTTTCTGGATATCCTGAAACAGACCATTAAAACTCATAAAAATACCCCGGAGAGTCTGGAAATAGAAATAACAGAAAGTTCGGTAATGAACTCACCGGATAAAATGTATGAAATTTTAAATGAAATTAAGAAGCTGGGTGTAAAATTATCCATGGACGATTTTGGAACAGGTTTTTCAAGCCTTTCCTATCTACGTCGTTTTCCCTTTGATAAAATTAAAATTGATCGTTCTTTTATTACTGATATTACTCACAATGCTGAAGATGCGGCCATAGTAAAATCCATTATTGAACTTTCTCACAGCTTAAACAAAAAAGTGATAGCAGAAGGTGTGGAGACAGACGGGCAGAAAATACTCCTTGATGCCTGTCAATGTGATGAAATTCAGGGTTATCTTATAAGCAAACCAGTTCCTTTTGATTTACTGGAAGAAAAATTTCTTAAGCCCTTGTCTTTAAACAACCACTCATTTTGAGTCATTTCTTTATAAATATTAAACTTAAAGTATTTTCTAGAATAGTTATGTAATCTAATTGACAAATAAGATAAAGAGGCATAAATTGATAATCAAGAAGAAATATGTAAATAAATTTTAATTAAAATTTATAAAAGTGAAAATGCTCACGGAATAATTCATTTTTCTTTTGTATGCTTTAACTAAACCTGTTCAATATTTTTAAAAACAGGGTATTAGTTAAGATTAATGTTTTATCTTAACTTGATTTAAAGGGGTGGATAAAATGATGACTTTATTTGTTTTGGCCTGTGTTTTTGTCGTACTGATCACTGTGCCAGTATAAGTCGCTATTCTATAGCAACTAAAATCTCGTCCGGGTTAACGGAATCACCCTTGGATACATAAACTTCAGTCACAGTACCTGAAATGGATGCCTGTATCTCAGTTTCCATTTTCATGGCCTCTGTGATGATAACCGGTGTACCGGCTTCCACATGATCGCCGACCTTCACCAGTACCTCGACAATGACGCCAGGCATGGATGTGGTCACATGGCCGGGCTGAGACGCTTTCGGATGCTTACTGCTGCCGGAAAGAGACGGCTGTTCAGTGCTGCCTTCCAGTTCTGATAATATTTCTACCTGTACCTCTTCCGGTACACCGTCCAGTGTCATATAGAAAGGCCGTCTTTCCTGGTTAGGATGTCCGGTTCCGGTGACTTTTATATGGTATTCTTCACCATGCAGGGTAATTAAAAATTCTGTGGGTGCTTTAGAACAGAACTGTTCTTTTTCTTCAACAGGCTCCAGATGTTCTGGCGTCAGAGTACCTGCAGATCGTTGTTCCAGAAAGTCCTTACCTATGTCCGGGAACATAGCATAGATCATGATATCTTCAGGTGTTTTAGCCAGTTTGCCAATTTCTTTTTTCAGTCGGGACAGTTCCGGTTTTAATAAATCGGCAGGCCGACATTCAATAACGGCCTCATTACCTATCGCCAGCTGCTGAACCTTTTTACTGACCTTGCCCGGTGCTTTGCCGTATTTTCCCTGTAGATAGAGTTTGACTTCATTGGTAATGGTTTTATAGCGCTGACCGGTTAATACATTTAATACTGCCTGGGTTCCTACAATCTGAGAGGTAGGAGTAACCAGAGGCGGGTAGCCCAGATCAGCCCGTACCCGGGGAATTTCTTCCAGGACATCGTTCATGCGGGTCAGTTCACCCTGTTCCTTGAGCTGATTGGATAAATTAGAAATCATGCCGCCAGGCACCTGATTGACCTGTACCCGGGTATCCAGTCCGGTAAACTCACTTTCAAACTGGTGGTATTTTTTTCTCACCTGGTAAAAATAAGCTCCGATTTCCTGTAATTCAGGCAGATCTAATTTCGTGTCATAAGCGGTATTTTTTAAGGCCGCCACCATACTTTCTGTGGTGGGGTGACTGGTGCCTTCTGCAAAAGCAGAAATGGCCGTATCAATACCGCTGCAGCCGGCTTCCAGAGCCTTAAGCTGACACATGGAAGCCAGTCCTGCAGTAGCATGAGAGTGCAGATGTACCGGAACGTCCAGAGCATCCACCAGGGCTTTAACCAGTTCAGAGGTACTGTATGGGGTTAACAGGCCGGCCATGTCCTTAATAACAATGGAACTGCAGCCCATTTTTTCCATCTGTTTGGCCATTTTGACAAAGAGCTTATTGTTATGTACCGGACTGGTGGTATAGGAAATGGCTCCCTGAGCATGTTTGCCGTATTTTTTAACGGCCTTGATAGAGGCTTTCAGGTTTCTGACATCGTTCATGGCATCAAAAATACGAAAGACATCTATGCCGTTCAGTGCTGACAGGCGGATAAATTCCTTGACCACATCATCGGAATAATGGCGATAACCCAGCAGGTTCTGACCCCGCAGCAGCATTTGTAAACGGGTATCCGGCAGGGCTTCTCTGAGCTTGGTTAAACGCTCCCAGGGATCTTCCTTTAAAAAACGGATACAGCTATCAAAAGTGGCACCGCCCCAGACTTCCAGGGACCAGAAACCAATGTTATTGAGTTTTTTGCAGATGGGCAGCATGTCTTCGGTACGCATGCGGGTAGCAATTAAAGACTGGTGACCGTCTCTTAATACTGTTTCTGTAACGCGCGTTTTTCCCATAATAGTTTCCTGAGGCTGTTACATGCCCTGATAGGCAGCAATGGCGGCGGCAAATGCCAGAGCCAGATGTTGTTGTGAACATTTTACGG
>JALVDE010000396.1 GCA_027009375.1 Gammaproteobacteria bacterium | reverse complement strand
AAAAGCTGCAGGAGGCATGTCCGGGTGACGGACGATGTTATGACTTTTGCCAATCAGTTCATCTTCAGTAAAACCACTGATTTTTACAAAAGTATTATTGATATAGGTGATCTGACCTTTCAGATCAGTCATTGAAATAATAACATCAGAATCTTTTAATACAATTTCATTATTCGTTACAGGAAGATTCTTTTTCATATCAAAGCCTTATCAATTCTATCAGGTAAATAAAAAACTCATTTTTATATTGTGTTTTATTATCGGCAAGTGTAGCAAAAACTTAATAATTGTCATTAAAATAAATTTAAAGAAGATAAATAAAAGAAGACAGATAAAAGAAAATTAACTATAGGGATTGGAGAATTGAAGTTGCTTTAGTATCCGGACTTCCAGAGCTTCCATTAGCTCGGCATCGCTGTCCTCAAGATGATCATAGCCTTTAAGGTGGAGCACACCATGCACCACCATATGTGCCCAGTGTCCTTCAATACTTTTAGTCTGCTGCTGTGCTTCTTCCACAACAATATCATGACAGATAATCAGATCACCTAATAAGGGCAGTTGAACTTCTTCAGGTACTTCAAATTCAAAACCTTCATAGGGAAAGGACAGTACATTGGTGGGTTTGTCTTTATGTCGATAGGTTTTATTTAAAGCCTGAATTTCACCCTTATCCACAATTCGTATGGTTAGTTCAAATTCAGTATCCGACGCCAGATCCGGGTTTTCTATTAACAGCGTAGTTTTAACCCAATGTCCGATGATTTCATTGGCAGGAATAGTATCCGAGTCGACAACTTTCTGAACATCAAGAAACAGTTTTATATCGGCAGAATCGGACATTATTTTTTTCGACCGGTAGCTTTAGCAGAAGCCTGGCGTTTAGCGGTTTGTGATTCACTTTTTTCATAGGCATCAACAATGCGCTGCACCAGCTGATGACGAACCACGTCTTTGGAATTAAAGAGGGTAAAACTGATCCCTTTAACTTTTGATAGCACTTTTTGAGCATGTTTCAGACCGGACTCTCTGCCGCCGGGTAAATCAATTTGAGTAATATCTCCCGTCACAATGGCGGTAGAACCAAAGCCAATTCGGGTTAGAAACATTTTCATCTGTTCGCGGGTGGTATTCTGGGCTTCATCAAGAATAATATAAGATTCATTCAGAGTCCGGCCGCGCATAAAGGCCAGGGGGGCAACCTCAATAACATTACGTTCAATATATTTACTGACTTTTTCAAAACCCAGCATTTCATACAGCGCATCGTATAAAGGGCGTAAATAAGGATCAATTTTCTGCGATAGATCACCGGGCAGAAACCCCAGGTTTTCCCCGGCCTCTACTGCCGGACGGGTCAGAATAATCCTCCGAACCTGATCCCGTTCCAGTGCCTGTACCGCACAGGCCACCGCCAGGAAAGTTTTACCGGTACCGGCCGGACCGATACCAAAATTTATATCATGGGAAAACACCCGGGTCAGATAGTCATGCTGGTTTTTACCCCGGGGTTTAATTAAACTTCGCCCGGCCAGAACGGTCACCTCCCCTTCCAGGCTGGTATTAGTTTGAACATCCTCTTTTAGCTGCTCTTCAATGCCCGATTTCTGTAAAAACAAATGTATCTGCTGAGGATCAAGAATCGTATGCGCACTTTCCTCATACAACTGCTCCAGAACTGATATAGCCGCATCCCGGTCATCCGGCTTGCCGGTCACCTTAAACTGATTACCGCGATTAGCAATCTGCACCGCCAGCCGCCGTTCAATTAAACGCAGATGTTCATCTAACTGCCCGCATAAATTAACCAGACGGGTGTTATCGACGGGTTCAAGGATGAGTTGCATTGAGGTTGGTTGGGTCAAGTATGTGCCTTTTTATAATAAGCGTTCAGCGTTCAGCGTTCAGCGTTCAGCGTTCAGCGTTCAGCGTTCAGCGTTCAGCGTTCAGCGTTCAGCGTTCAGCGTTCAGCGTTCAGCG
>JALVDE010000395.1 GCA_027009375.1 Gammaproteobacteria bacterium | reverse complement strand
CCTGCCGCAGCGCTTAAGAGAGTGTTTCCGCTCACTGAGGGCAGAAACCTTTGAACAGGATTCTGAAGAATTTCGCAATCTGGAAATTTATCTCAACGCCAGGGGTAATGGTCTGCCCATTGAAACCCCTGCTATCCGCTATTAAGCAGAAATTTTATAACTGGACTGGCTCTTCAATAACTTACTGTACTGATTATAAAATTTAATCACCTTGCTTAAGCACCTGCCGGTGTCAGAAGATGTTCTGATCTGTCCTTCAATCAGGCCATCAAGAAATTCCGCTACGGTATAGGAAAAACGATTTAAACGCTGTGCCTGTACCATTTCAGAAAGAACCTTAATAAAGCGGATGGAGGACTGAAACTGGATTAAATTATCCAGGTTCTCCGGACTGTCTTCCACTTTTTTAGTACGGCTGTTTATTTCTGATAATAACTGTTCAAATTCATCGATAAAAACATCCAGTTTCTCATTATTGCGGATATTTTCAAATTCCTGCAGCCATTGTTCATCCATCATCTGAATATCGGTATTGAGCTCCTGAAAGGCACTGATCCGTTGATCCAGGGTACTTTGATTAACTTTTCTAATTTCTTCCATTGAATTGAGCGGATCAGATGTTTCATCACTCATTAAAGGGCTGTTTATTTCGTCAGTCTGAATTTCAGCCATGGTATTATGCACATCCCATTCAGGCTGAAACGCCGACTCAAGTATATTTTTATCTTTAGGACGAGTTTTTAAATGCTTAACGTCAGTATTGCTGACACCATCTGAAGAGTTATTATTAATGGCTGTGTCAGTCCCTGAAATATTAGTATCTAGATTATCAGTTTCTGGATTGTCCGGGTATTTTGTAACGGGTATATGAATAAACTCATCATCCGGCTGCTCTTTGACTCTGAAAAAAAACAGCATAAACAGAAAAAGTATGGCGATTCCCAGAAACAGCAGAAGGTATTTTATATCTGATGATTGGGCAAAAGACTGGTCAATAATTGCAGAAAGCTGATTTACAAAGTCGGATAAATACTCAGACATAAAATAGCTGCCCTGTTGATCTGGACTTCCTATGAGCGGATGTTCAATACTTCCCTGCATTACCATACACCTTCTGAACGACTTTTAAATATTAACACATATTAATATTATATCTCAGATTATTCCAGGGAACGTAAAAATTATCTTACTTTTGTTTAATTTCTGGTGTATTTCCAGGAAATAGCAAAAGCCGCAAAGGATAATACGGCGGCCAGGATAAAGGTTAGCGTAGAACCCTGGCTTTCCCACAGGTAACCACCGTAGAGGCTGCCAATAGCACCGCCAACGCCAAAGCTGACACTGCTGTAAAGTGCCTGCCCCTTGCCCTGGTTATTGCCTTTGAAAAAACGATGGATATAGGCAATGGCCACGGCATGATAAATCCCAAAGGTTGAAGCGTGAAATATTTGGGCAAAAGTGGTTAACAGGGCATTATCAATAAAGAAGGCAATCATCAACCAGCGCAGAGAACCTGAAAACAGGCTGGCCAGCAGCAGGTTTCTGAACCCAAAGCGTTTCACCAGCCAGGGCATCAGCGCAAAGGCCACCACTTCAGACAGTACTCCAATAGCCCAGAGCACACCAATCCAGGATTTTTCATAGCCATGCGCTTCTGCATAGATGGAATAAAACGTGTAGTAAGGGCCATGACTGGCCTGTACCAGCAGGCAGGCTGTCAGCAGAGCAATGACTTCCGGGCGTTTGAGGATCTGTATAATACTGGTATGGGTTTCATGATGCTCATTGCCGTTATGCTCACTGACCAGAAAGGTTGAAACGGCAATACCGGCTAACAGTATAGTCACTACTATGGGCAGCTGACTGACCGGCATGGACATTAATACCCAGCCCATAATGGTCACTGCTGCTACAAACCCCAGAGAGCCCCATATCCGGATCCAGCTGTACTGGTCTGTTTTTTTTCCCAGATAATTAAAGG
>JALVDE010000394.1 GCA_027009375.1 Gammaproteobacteria bacterium | reverse complement strand
AAAGGCCTGACCCTGTCTCAGGTCGTTATGGAAGGTGCTCTGCGGCGGCTGCGCCCAGTGCTGATGACGGCGTCCATTGCGGCTTTGGGTCTGGTGCCACTGGTATTTGCCACCGGCCCTGGCTCTGAAATACAGCGCCCTCTGGCCATTGTGGTTATTGGCGGATTGATCAGCTCGACACTTTTAACCCTGCTGATATTACCTATTATTTTTAAACGTTTCGGCAAGTATTCCTGAGGGAGGAACTGGTATGCAAAAGTGTATTTTAAGACTGATCGTAGAAAATGAACTGTATGATTCCATAACCGACTGTCTGCTGACTTTCCCTGAACGAGAACTGGAATTTATGGGATTTTCCATACAGGCCCATACCCGGATGCTGGGAGACATCAGTGAACAGGTGTCTGGTTTTAAACAGAAAATGCTGATTGAAATCACCACCCACAGCGATGAAGCCCGGCGGATTTATCAGCATGTAAAAAGTACTCTGACGGAAGCCAGCTTTGAGACTCAGCTGTATCCCTTACTGGAACTGGATCACCAGTAACGAACCCGGCCGGTATCCATGTGAATAAAATCTGAGCGCCGGTAATAGCCGACACCGCCGACTTTCATAGCCATGGCCAGTTCACGCAGGCGGCGGGTATTATAACCTTTAAGACGAATATCAATGGCCTTACCCTGCATATGCAGGCTGCGTTTGGCTACCCCTGAACTCTTTTTACGAAGCAAGGCATTGGTTTTAGGTGAACGATAAGCAGATATTATCTCAAAGTCATTTTCAATACCGGTTTTCTGCTGTAATACAAACAGGGCATCCAGCAGGTTTTTATCAATTGGATGAATTTCTCCAGTGCGAAAATCACATAAAAAACGATTAATTTCATCCAGAGCCGAGTTTGAATAACCATGACCATTATGATATTCAATGACCAGATTTTTACCGGTATGGGTATGGTAAAACGACAGTGCTCTTTTTTGTCCTGCTGTTTTAGACGAAGCAGCTTTAGCCATTACGGCAGCAGGCATAGCCATAGATAAGGGCATGGCCAGCAAACCGGAAACCAGTCGACGTCGGGAGTGCGAAACGGGAACTGTTTCACATTGAATCTTCTGTACTGAAGACTGCACTGAGTGATTATCTGTCATAGCGTTTTTATGTGTTATCATTAATTAACTATTATAGTAGCTGTACTAACTATTAGACAATCCATTTGCCTAAATGTGCAGGTTATACTTCACATTTACAATAAATATTGAGATTCCTGAATGAATTTTAAAGCCTTAAAACCTTTTCTGACCTTTTTGCTGTCCCTGTTTATACTTTTTTCCTCTTCCTTATCCATGGCTGCTGTTTCCGATGACATTAAACAGCTGGTGCAAAATCCTGTAGATGGTGAACTGACCGTTTCCGGTATTAAGCTGGGCGTACCTGAAATTGTCCGTAATTTTTACCAGTACAATGACTATCAGCCAACCTGGAATGACAAGGGTAAAATTAAAGTTTTATTAAAGCATATTAATGACAGCTATAAGCTGGGACTCTCTCCGGAAGATTATCTGCAAAATGAACTTAAGAGCCGACTGAATAAGATGTTTAAATCAGACCGGGAAAAAGCGGAACTGGACATCCTTCTGACCGATGCCCTGGTCAGACTGGCTTACCATTTAAAATTCGGCAAGGTGGTGCCGTCTACACTGGATCCGGACTGGAATGTCAGACGGGCATTTACTTCTGACGATCAGGTGGCCAAACTGCATTATGCTCTGCGTTCCAGTGACAAACTGCAGCAGCAACTGGAAAAAATAAGCAATATCGGGCCTGTTTACCAGGGACTAATCAATGCTCTGGCTCGTTATCGTGCCATAGAAGCTCAGGGTGGATGGCAGCCCATACCTGCCGGCCAGACCATTAAACCCGGCATGTCCGATCCCAGAATACCGCTGATCATCGCCCATCTGAAAATAGTCGGTGATTTAAAAACCGATAATTCCAGTGACGATAAAACGCTTTATACCCCTGAAATTGAAAATGCCATTAAATCTTTTCAACATCGTCATGGTCTGGAAGATGACGGGGTTATCGGCAAAGGCACCCTGGAACAGATGAACATTCCTGTAACCCGGCGTATCAAACAGATCCTGGTTAACCTGGATCGTATCCGCTGGGTTAATGATAATCTGGGTGATGAATTTGTGGTGGTTAATATTGCCGGCTTCCAGGTTTATTATGCCAAAGACAATAAGGTCTTCTGGCATTCCAGAGCACAGGTCGGAACCCAATACCGAAAAACACCGGTGTTTCGTGATGACATTACCTATGTTGAATTTAATCCCACCTGGACCGTGCCACCCACTATTCTGCGCAAGGATGTTTTACCAAAACTGAAAAAAGACCGGGGTTATTTAAAGCAAAAGAATATGCGTATTATTGACCGCAACGGTAAAACCATTGACCCCAACAGCATCAACTGGTCCACGGTCACCGCCCGAACCTTTCCCTATATGATCCGCCAGGATCCGGGACCGAACAATGCCCTTGGACGGGTTAAAATTATGTTTCCAAACAAGCATATGGTGTATCTGCACGATACCCCCAGCAAAAGTAAATTTAACCGTGCTGAACGTGCCTTCAGCTCAGGCTGTGTCCGGGTACAGAAACCCTTTGAACTGGTGGGATTATTATTAAAAGACCCGCAAAAATGGAATCAGGAAAGCTTTCAAAAAATTCTCGACAGCAAAAAAACCCAGCGGGTCAATCTGAAACAACCGGTACCGGTACTGCTGCTGTATTTTACTGCCCGCATGGGTGAACAGGATCAGGTGTATTTCTTCAGAGATGTCTATAAACGCGATGATAAAGTGATTAAGGCTCTTGAACAGCCGTTCAAATATGTACGCCCGGTCAGCAAATCCAGTAGCTGACCGTACCTTGTTCCCCGGGAGGGCGGGCATCCCCTGCCCGCATAGATTACAAACCATTTTAGAATCTATCTGAGAAATTTACCGATAGTACTCACATCAATTCCATATTCACAATGATCTATCTCACGTTCTGATTGCGCCCCTGTTCTTTCGCTTCAAAAAGCTTTTTATCTGCCCGTTTTAAAACATCAGAAAAGGATTCATTTTCTCCAGCCTCTGCACAGCCGCTGCTGAGGGTAATATGAATATCTTTACTGGTAATGCGTTCTTCATGGACAGCTCTCAGTATTTTATCCGCTATATGACAGGCGGTTTTAACATTACTGTCCGGTAAGAACAGTAAAAACTCCTCACCGCCCCAGCGGGAAGCAATATCAGACTTGCGCAGCATATTTCTGATCAGGTGACCGATTTTCTCAATCACTTCATCACCCACATCATGGCCATAGGTATCATTAACATTTTTAAAATAATCGATATCCATAATAACCACAGACCAGCCATTGTGACGGCGTTTACAGTAATTAATGGGCTGTTTAATGGCTTCATACAGGCCGCGGCGGTTCAATAACCCCGTTAAGGGATCTACCCTGCTTAGTTCAAGTACGTGTTTGTGAGATTCCTGTAGCTTGATAAGCACAAAGGCCAGTATCAGGGTAATAATTAAGATAAGCCAGAATCGCCAGGATAAGGGTAAAGAGAATAGTAATAAAAACCTTGATGAGTTTACTGGTCTGATTCATTAAATCAATTCGCAATTAAAATATTTTTATTGATGCACACTACTTAAGCATTACTGTCCTGAATAGTAATTCCGTCACGTAATAAAGGCAATAAATTTTCTGCAGACAATGCTCTGCTGTATAAATATCCCTGAAACTCATCACAGCCCTGCTGGCATAGAAAATGAGCCTGTTCCACGGTTTCAATACCTTCGGCTATGACACTCAGACCAAGCTGTTTACCCATCGCAAGAATGGCCAGGGTGATTTCTGTGGCATCTGCATTTTTGCCTATTTCCCGGGTAAAGGACTGATCAATTTTAAGCCGGTTCAGAGGAAAATTACGCAGGCTGCTGAGGGAGGAATAACCGGTGCCGAAATCATCAATAGCCAGCTCCATACCCTGCTCTTTTATTTCCTGCATGACCTGTATGGCATTATCCATATCATGCATCAGCGAACTTTCCGTAATTTCCAGTTCCAGCTGAGAGGGCTTGATGCCCGTTTGCTCCACAATGCGCCGAATGCTGTCGGCCAGGCCGGGTACAATAAACTGCAATGGTGATACATTAACCGCCAGACGTAAGGGCCCAAATCCTTCATCTGTCCAGCTCCTAAGCTGCTGACAGGCAGTTTCCAGCACCCACTGACCAATAATATTGATCAGCCCGACATGCTCAGCAACCGGTATAAAGGTATCTGGTCCGACCCAGCCCAGTTTTGGACTTTCCCATCTTAACAGCGCTTCAACCCCGACAATACGACCATCACGGGCATTAACCTGGGGCTGATAAAAGACCTTGAATTCCCCTCTTTCCAGAGCATGTACCAGTGCCTGTTCCAGACGCGAACGGACCTGCAGTTTCTGACCTATATCAGACGAGTAAATACACAATGGCTCAGTATCGTCAATCCGTGACTTGAACATTGCTGTATAGGCATTGCGCAGCAGTGTCAAACCATCAGAACCATCCTCCGGCCAGACACTGACACCAATTTGCGGACTGAGTAAAATCTCCTGCTCCTCCTGCATCAGAGGCTGCTGCAATTGTGTTAACAATTCCATAGCCGCCTTCTCCACTGCACGGATATCAGCCATATCATTTAATAAAATAGCAAAATCATCACCATTGAGATGAGCCACAAAACTGTTTCCCTGTACTACTTCCTGAAGCCGACAGGAAATGGTTTTGAGCAGCCTGTCACCGGAAGGACGCCCCAGAATCATACTGGCAGAGCCGGACCAGTTAATATGCAGAACCATTAATGAAGCCAGCCCGGAGGAATGGGGTTTGCTGTTGTTAAGCTGATGCAGCCGTTCTTCCAGCATGCCCATATTGGGTAAGCCGGTTATGGAATGATACAATGCCTGATGTTCCAGGCGCCGCACCAGGTTCTGCCTGAGGTGCTTTTCAACCCCCATCTGCCAGAGACTCCAGAGCGGCCAGGACAGGGCTATCATCAGCATGGCAGCAACTGGTGGAAACCATAATTGTTTGCCTGTCAGTAACAGCGCTGAAACAGCCAGCGTTATTAAAATCCCAGCCAGCATGGCAATAAAACCGGCCCGCATTTGCAACAGCAGAACAAAAACAGAGCCGACCAGAATTAATAAGGCACTCAGAACCAGACGCTGCGGTTCTGATAAAGGATAAATATTATTCCCTTTAAGCAGACCGTTTAAAATATGCGCATTTAATTCAACTCCGGGCATACGCTCATGAGAAGGAGATGCCGGAGTGGAAATCGCATCACCCAGCCCCGTTGCTGTCGCCCCCACTAGAACATACTTATCCCTGATTGCAGAGTCTGGCACCTGTCCTGAAATCAGGTCAGTATAGGAAAAAACAGTAGGACGCAGACCTTTTTTTGCATAGGGGATCAACACCATGTGCTGACGTATCCAGCCGTCACCTGTGGCGGCAGGATAGTGCAGAAGGGTTTCCGGGTTAATATTACTGCTGACCATTAACATAGCCTGCGCCAGAGCCGGCCAGTGCGGGTCATCCATACCGGCATACAGAAAATAACGTCGGCACAGGCCGTCACTGTCCAGTTCCACATCTACATGGCCCAGGGCACGGGCAGCAACCGCCAGTTCCGGAATGGGCAACAATTCTGAAATGGGACTGTCCGGTGTCGGCTGTATCGGTGCAACTACCAGAACAGAACGCCCATTTTGCTGCAAAGCTCTGGCCAGTTCGAGATCAGCCTGCGGATCATCCTGCTGATATTCTGAAAAAATAATATCAATACCAATGACACGCGCCCCCATATTGCTAAGCCGATCAATCAACTCAGCATGACGCCGCCGGGACCAGGGCCAGCGCCCCAGTCTTATTAAACTGGCATCATCTATGGCAATAATAACAATGCGGGGATCAAATTGACCGGCCTGCAGGGGCAGCAAACTATCATAGCTTACCAGATCCAGACGTTCCAGATACCTGGTTTTGGACAGCAGAACCCCGGCCAGTACCAGCAGCAGGATCAGCACAGCTCGAAACAGCAGCGATTTTTGTTGTTCTGAAAGTCTCACCACTTTACAGGAGCATTATCCCGAACAGACCCAGTCCGGGAACCCACCACCAGGTATCATCGGGCAGTGGATCAACCCGCTGTGTGGTTCCCCAGGGGCCCTGGTAACCGTCTTTTTCAATACTGCGGATCCGCAAATAACGCACCTGACCGCTGACCGGTTCAAAACTTATTTTTGCTTCTGTGGTTTTTTTATCCAACGCCAGGTCATTAAACTGGTCATCATAAGCCAGCTGTACCTGATAGGTCTGATTGCGGGTCCCTTTTTCCCAGCTTGCAAATAGTTTTCCGTCATCAGCGGCTTTAAGTTCTGGAGACACTTTTTTCGGCATGGGTTTAATTTCATAAGCACGCACAGTCCCTGCAGGCCCGACTTCACCATCCGCTGCAATACTGGTCAAGCGCCAGTAATAATGCCCCTCGGCAGAGAAATCTGATGCATTATAACGATTATTTTTCAGATCACTGCGATCCATCAGAATATGTTTAAAATCCTTATCCGAAGCAATTTCCAGGCGGTAGCGGTCGGCATCGGCTGAGGCAGTCCACTGCAGTTCAGGTGCTTTACCGCGCAGTACAAAGTTTTCCTCGGGTTTTAACGGTACCGGCGGCTGAGGGTGGGCATCGAGTACAATTTCCTGCACAACACTTTCACCTTCCAGAGCCAGTTTATCCACACCGCGAATACGCACAAAATAATGACCATCAGGAAGATTTGGAAATGCCGCTTTGTTATAAGCACTGAGTTCATGCCAGATCAGGGTATTAAATTCCTGCTGCTTCGCCACTTCTATACGATATTTTTCAGCCCCTTTAATGGGCTGCCACTGGATCAGCCAGTTTATGCGACGAATACGCTCAGGCAGTGGTTCAAGCTTTGGTGCCGGCAGAAGCTTGCGGGCGGCAATGGGCGGCTTGCCCTGTGCCACCTGGGTACCAAAACCCGCTTTAACCAGCTCTTTCTTTTTAGCCCCACTTACAGCCACTTTGCCCTTCAGTACTTCAATATTGGAGGTATTCTCAGCATTTAAAATCGCCGCACGATATTCTGTTCCCCGTACTGCGCTGATGGCTGAAGGGGTTTTAATTTCAAAACGTGAACCCGGACCTACGGCTGGGGTAACACGGGTATCCATGCGCCCTTTTAGCAGGTTCATCCGGGAATCCACCATACCGGTGGTACCATGAGCGGATAAATGATCAAAACGGATCAAACTGTTTTCATGTAAAGTAAGAATGCTTTTATCAGCAAATTTAATCGCCACATTACTTTCTGCTGATGTTTTCAGCTGATCCCCCAGGTTCAGTTTAGTACCGGGCTTTAGCTGTTTTTCTATATTGCCATTTTGTCTGATAATCTCACCACTGCCCTGTACTTCCAGAATTTCAGCAGAAGCCGGGTTACTGCGCACCCATTTCATGGGAATACGTAATTGTGTACCTGGCTGCATGTGTTTAGGTGCCTGAACGCCATTAATGGTTTTTATCTGTTTAAAACGCATCACCGTATCAAGATGCTTTTCACTGATATCCCAGATATTGTCTCCCGGTACCGTAGTATATATCCAGTCCTGGGCAAATACTGCCGCTGGCTGAAAACCAGTCAGGATTAAAGAAAAAATGAAAGTTCTAAAAGAAATTTTTGTTAGCATTTTGTTCCCTCAGCTGGGATATTAAGTTTTATAGAGCAGTAAAAACGAAAAAAACCTTATAAATTACAATTTTTTTATAGACTTATTATAGTTTAAAATAACAATTATGCTAAAAATCAAAGTCTGAATGT
>JALVDE010000393.1 GCA_027009375.1 Gammaproteobacteria bacterium | reverse complement strand
AACCAGGAAGTTGCCTTAAATATTCTGGCTGAAATGGATGTGGACGTGGTAGTGGTCAATGACGGCCTGGAAGCACTGGAAAAAGTTAAACAGGAATCTTTCTCCCTGATCCTTATGGACCTGCAAATGCCGGTGATGGATGGTTTTGAAGCCACCCGGCTGATTAAATCCATGCCGAAACACTGCAATATTCCCATTATTGCCATGACCGCTCATGCCATGCAGGGAGACCGGGACAAATGCCTGGCCATGGGTATGGATGATTACCTGCCCAAGCCCATTGATATAAATGTTTTCACCCGAACACTAAAAAAATGGTTAAACCTGAATTAATCAGTTGAGTAAATAAATTTTAACCGATCAGGTTCAGGCTGATATTATCATTACCGCCTGCCTGATTGGCCTGTGCAACCAGCTTTGCTGCACATTGATCCAGTTGTATCTGAGTCAGCTCAGCGGTATCAGCAGGAAGGTTGTCTAAAAGCAATCGGTTTATCTGCTGATAAGAAAGCATACTGGTCAGCCCGTCTGAACAAAGCAGCAGGTATTCATTCTGCATCCTGGGAATACAGATCACTGTCGGGTTGGGGGTGCCATCCATGCCAATATACTGCAGTAACTGATTGGTGCCGGGATGAGTCTTACTTTCATCCTGACTGACATCCCCGTTAGCCAGCAGATGCCTGAAAAGATTATGATCATTAGTTACCTGCTGTAAAACCTGCTCACGAAATAAATAAGCGCGACTATCCCCCATATGGGCAATAAAGTAATGTTTTTTTGTTAACAGGGCCATCACCAGGGTAGTCCCCATACCCTCAAATTCACAATTTCGGGAACTTTCATGCAGAATTCGATTACTTAAATCAACCAGTGAGGATTTAATTTTAAGAATCACTTCACTTTTATTTGATTTATCCGGTTCCGGTATACGCTGACGGATCAATAAGGGCAGTACTTCAACGACCAGCCTGGACGCTACATCACCAGCCGGTCTGCCTCCCATACCATCAGCTACCATAAACAGGTTCTGTTCAGGAAACAGACCGAGGCTGTCTTCATTTCTTTCTCTGACCTTTCCCTGATCAGTTATTCCCGAGTATTTAATCATTACGTTTTGTATCACTTCTATAATACTTTTAATAAATCAGTTTTTAGATCCCTGACAGACTGATAGGCCAGTTTGGGTTTGTCGTTCAATACTCTGTCAATTAACTCTCCGAGAGCCTGCGGAACGGCAACATCCCGTTCCAGAATAGATACTGGCGGCATCTTCAGAGTAGTCAGCCAGGGATCAGTGCGTTTATTATAATTTCTGGGATGACAGCCGGTTAACATTTTGTAGAAGGTGGCTGTGGCAGCCCAGATATCCACTTCCGGCCGAGCCAGTTTAAAATTAATTATTTGCTGTCTGGGCATATAATAAGGCGTACCAGCAGAGACCCCGGTTGCAGTTCTGCCGCTTAAACCGGCAGTATCAAATGCCTTGGCCAGACCAAAATCCGCAATTTTGGCTCGCCAGATCCCCTCCTGACGAGTTAGAAGAATATTGCCCGGTTTAATGTCCCTATGCACCAGTCCAATACCACTGGTGGTAGTACCATCTGCCAGCACAATGGCCGGGACTTTAACCTGGTGAGCATAAGCCAGGCCATCGAGGATCTGTAGATAAATTTTTAAAGCCAGCGACAGAGGCAGGCGCCCGCCTTTGCTTTTAAGCAGACGGGCCACACTGCCGCCTTCACAATAATCGGTGGTAAAAAACCAGGTACCTTCATGGCAGCCGATATCATAGACCTGGACAATATTTTTATGTTTAAGCAGGCGGGTATTACGGGTTTCACGCATAAACTGTTTATGAGCTCTGCTGCTGGCTTCCACTCTGGGCAGCATCACTTTTAAAGCCACATTTTCTCTGCTTTCCTGATGAGAAGCCAGGTAAACGGCTCCCATATTGCCCCGTCCCAGTTCCTTGCGAATAATATAA
>JALVDE010000392.1 GCA_027009375.1 Gammaproteobacteria bacterium | reverse complement strand
CTTAGTATCCAGGTCAACTGCCTGGTCATCTATCGGCGCAATAACCTGTTTAATGGGCAGGCCATATTTTTGAGCAAATTCATAATCGCGCTGATCGTGAGCCGGAACCGACATGACCGCACCTTCACCATAACCCATCAGTACAAAGTTAGCGGTATAAACGGGAACCGTCTCACCGGTAATGGGATGAACGGCTTTAATACCGATATCCATGCCCTTTTTTTCCATGGTTTCCATGTCGGCTTCCGCTGTGGACATGACTTTGGCTTCTTCAATAAAGGCCTTTAAATCCGGATTATTTTCAGCTGCCTGCAGACTCAGAGGATGTTCTGCCGCAACGGCGACATAGGTGACCCCCATTAAGGTATCCGGACGGGTCGTAAAGACTTTTATAACTTTGTCGGAGCCGTCAATAGCAAAACTGATTTCGGCACCCTCAGAACGACCAATCCAGTTTTTCTGCATGGTACGAACCTGTTCAGGCCAGCCATCCAGCTGATCCAGATCATTAAGCAGTTCATCCGCATAGTCAGTAATTTTCAGAAACCACTGAGGAATTTCCTTGCGCTCCACCAGCGCATCGGAACGCCAGCCGCGGCCGTCAATAACCTGTTCATTGGCCAGTACAGTCTGATCCACCGGATCCCAGTTAACTACAGCATTTTTCTTATAGACGATGCCTTTTTTAAACAGACGGGTAAACAGCCATTGTTCCCAGCGGTAATAATCCGGATCACAGGTTTTAACTTCCCGTTCCCAGTCATAGCCAAAGCCCAGGCGTTTAAGCTGACCGCGCATATAATCAATATTGTGATGGGTCCATTTGCCCGGTGCCACTTTGTTTTTCATGGCAGCATTTTCAGCTGGTAGCCCAAAAGCATCCCAGCCCATGGGCTGCAGCACATTTTTACCCTGCATACGCATAAAACGAGACAGAACATCACCAATTGAGTAGTTGCGTACATGCCCCATATGCAGTTGTCCGCTGGGATAGGGGAACATGGAAAGGCAGTAGTACTTTTCCCGGCTCTCATCTTCACTCACATTAAAGCTCTTGTTGTCTTCCCAGTATTGCTGGGCTTCCAGCTCGATCTGCTCCGGGTTATACGCCTGACTCATTAAATATTATTCCTGACTGTTCTGGTTTTATTTGGGTTGTATGTGAATTTTAGGTTTATGATTTTAATAAATACTTTAAAACCCTGAATTGTACCATTATTTATTATCTAAGTAAGGTGATTTGTAACTACTCAGCGTATTCATCTTTTGCACCATTTCGGCGTTATTTTCGTACTCAAATGGTCGCGTATTGCTATACGCTCACATTTTCCGTGCGAAAATGCCTTGAACTGGCACAAAATCTAAACACGTTGAGCTGTTACAATAGTTTTAAGTTATACTTGAAGCAGAAAGAGTCCCATAACGCCTTTTATTATTTCAGCCAGGAGAAGCCGATGACTCAGGACAGTGACCACAAAATTAACCTTGAACAGGCTGCTGACAAGCTGGTTCAGGGCTACAACACCATGATGGACAAGCTTTCAGAATGGACAGAAAAAGCGGATGAAAATGCCGGCCCCATGATTATTAACGGGGTTAAGGAAGCCGAAGAGTTTTTAACAGACTTAAAAGAATGGACTGCAGAAGAAATTGACCTGATTTCACGTTATGTAAAACGGGATCTGCAGGATGCCGCTGAAAAAATGGAAAAGGAAAACAAAACTTTTCTGGAGTGGCTGGAGTTTGACAAGCAGTTAATTGAGGACAAAATTCTGTCCGTATTTGCCAGTATGGCGGATCAAACCCGACTGGAGCTGGATCATCTGAGAGAGACCGCCAATGAGTGGCATACCGGTGAAATTACCGGTATCGGGGTGCTGGTGTGCCAGAAATGCGGTAAGGAACTGCACTTTAACAAGCCTGGACGCATTCCTCCCTGCCCGGTTTGTAAACATACGGTGTTTAAACGTAAGGGTGATTAAAAGCGTT
>JALVDE010000391.1 GCA_027009375.1 Gammaproteobacteria bacterium | reverse complement strand
GCGTTGGAGAAACATTAATTGCAATGCTTTTAATACCTGACTGTTCAAAATCAAGCCGATTTGTTTTGATAAATTCAAAAACTTTTTCGATAATACGATCCCCTATTTTGATAATAAGTCCACTCTCTTCAGCAATAGGAATAAACTCTCCTGGTGAAACTATACTGCCGTTTTTTCCCTGTAATCTTACCAATGCTTCAGCCGAAGATATTTTATGCTGATGGTCATATTTGGGTTGATAATTGACAAAAAACAAATCATTTTCTATAGCATCATCAATCAATTGTTCAAGCTGTAAACGTCTGTCGGTCATCTCCTGCATATTAGGTGCAAAAAACATGATTTGGCCCCGACCAATTTCCTTTGCATGATATAAGGCATTATCAGCCTGCTTCATTATAACTTCTGGATTTACCTCTGCCCCAAATATGGTAATACCAATACAGGCTTTAATCTTAAAGCAACTGTTATCAATTTTTATACTTTCAGAGATACCTGACAATATTTTTTTTGCAAAATCCAGGGCAGAAGCTTTTGCTTCTTCCCTGCCGGTAACAGCCTTACCCTGAAGGATAAGAAACTCATCACCCGCTATTCTTGCCGGCTGATAAGCCTTTTTACAGATCGTTGTCAGCCGACTTGAAATTTCGAGTAAAATCCTGTCTCCAACAGTATGACCCATTGAGTCATTTAACAGTTTGAACTGATCCAGATCAATATAGAATAATGCACAATATTCATTAGTCACATGGCAATGTGCTATTGTATCTTTCATTAATTGATTGATCATTCTCCTGTTAGGCAGTCCAGTCAGTGCATCATGTAAAGACTGAAATTCAATAGCTGTATATTTTTCAACTATTTCATGATGCATATTATTAATGGCACTGACCAGACTGCTCAATTCGTCTTCTTTTTTACTAACATCAGTCACTCGGTCAAGTACCAGATCATCTATTGTTCCGCTCTCATAGCTTTCGAGATAGAGCTTATCTGTATAATCCTTAATAACCAACAAATGCTTTACTATGAAATGCCAGAAAAATAATATTATTGCTATGCTCAACAATATAAAAAAAATAATAATTGGTACAATTGCACTGAAAGCAGCTTGTTTGTTTTTCTCGTAAATATTCATTGTTGTCGCAAGATAATCCAGTTTTCCAAGATAAAGCTCCTCTCCATTATTCTGATAATAAAGGGGGATGCTTTTTTCTATGGCATTTTTCTGTTTCTTTTCTCCTTTCTCAATAAGGATATTTCCTTTTTCATCATATAACACCACATAAACAATATCCTTATTCATAAGCAAATCGTTAGTCAAAACATCCAGTGCATTCAGATTCATCTGCCACAAACTTTGCGACAGAGAGCTTTTAACAGATTGCTCAACTTGTGTAAGCTCTTCATTCAACTTAATAAGATCGTTATGATATTTGTTATAAATATAGATTCCGGAAATAGACAAAGCAACAAGCAAGCCAAAACTTACAATATAGAGTGCAAATCGTTTGGCGATTTTACATTTTACGATAGCAAGAGGTATATTTGATGCCAGATTATTTTTCATAACTAAATTGATTATATTTCCATTAACTATAAAACGGGTGTAATACCGGCATACTTTTTCCGGATACGTTGATAAGTCCCATCTTTTTTCATGTCTTCTATCACTCTGTTAAAGTCATCTATTTTTTTAACAAATGGTGAATTATTTCTAATTAACAGCTGGAAAGGAAGTGATGCAAATGTAGTCGATATAGCAATAATATTATGGTAGTCTTCAGACAGCACACCCTTTGCAGCTCTTTTTCTTAACAGTAAATTATAAGCATTCATATTAAACATAATAAAGACATCTGCCCGCCCCTTGGCCAGCATATTGAATGCACTGTCAACTGTCGGCACCCATATTACATTATTGATTCCATGCTCTTTATATTTTTCTTTTGTCCATCCAGAACCAATAGTCTCAACTACCTTTAGATCTT
>JALVDE010000390.1 GCA_027009375.1 Gammaproteobacteria bacterium | reverse complement strand
GTATATTAATCTGAATAAAGACGCTGGAGAACGAAACATGAAAGGCTGGAAAAAGCATCAGGGATTTTCTTTAATTGAACTGATGGTTGTGGTTGCTATTATCGGGATTATTGCGGTAATAGCAGTTCCAGCCTATCAAAATAATATTGTTAAAACCAAGCGCAAAGCGGCGGAGGCCTGTCTGTCACAGTTTTCTATTTTTATGGAAAGATATTATACCTCTAATCTGAGTTATACAGGTGCAACTAAACCAACATTGAATTGTGAAACCGATGGTGGTTTGAATTCAGCTTATACATTCACTATTCCTACTATAACGGCATCTGCTTATACTGTGCAGGCTACTCCACAGGGTTCTCAGGCAAGTAAGGATACGGCTTGCGGGAACCTGACATTAAATCAGGCCGGAACCCGGGGCATCAGTGGTACTGCCACTGTGAATGATTGCTGGTAAAAGTATATAATCCTCCTATGAAAACAGAGGTAATTATTATCGGTGCCGGTATTATCGGCATGCTTACTGCGCGTTTATTAACAAAAACAGGCGTATCCGTAACCATTATTGAGCAGGGCTATGCCGGCAAGGAGTCTTCCTGGGCTGGTGGGGGTATTATCTCTCCCTTATACCCCTGGCGGTATTCCGATCCGGTTACCCGGCTGGCTCAATGGGGGCAAAAACACTATCCTGCTGTTCTGCAGGACATTCACCATAATTCAGGTATTGATCCCGAGTATATTCAAAGCGGCCTGCTCTATCTTGATATTGAAGATGAACTGCAGCAGGCTATTGAATGGGAACAGCGCTTTGCTTATGAGTTTAAAAACCTGACCGGTGATGATCTGAAAGCGGTTGAGCCTGGACTGGACAATAACTACCAGCAGGGCTGGTTTACCCCTTCTATAGGACAGGTGCGTAATCCCCGTCTGGTTAGAGCTTTAAGAGAAGATTTGATTAAACAGGGGGTAAGAATAGAACAGCAGACCCGGGCACAATCATTTATTTCTGAAGGTCAGCGTATTAAAGGTGTGATCACTAATAAAGGCCGGTTTTATGCGGAAAAGGTGGTGTTAGCTGGTGGTGCCTGGAGCGCACAATTGCTGGAAAAATGGCTGAAAACGCCAAAAATTGCGCCTGTTAAAGGGCAGATGATTGTGTTTAAGACTGAACCGGGTGTGGTACGCCGTATTGTATTAAGCAAGGGCCGTTATGTTATTCCCCGCAAAGACGGCCGTGTTGTGCTGGGCAGTACTCTGGAATTTGAAGATTTTGATAAAACAACCACCGAGTCTGTCCTCAAGGAACTGGCACAGGAAGCCCGCCGTATTATTCCGGCCCTGGCCGATTATCCGATAGAAAAACAATGGGCCGGTCTGCGCCCCGGTTCCATTGATGGAATACCCTATATTGGTGAACACCCGGAACTGGAAAATCTTTATCTCAATGCCGGGCATTTCAGAAACGGGGTCGTCATTGGCCTGGCATCCTGTCAGTTACTGGTGGATCAGTTACTGGAACAACAACCCATCCTCGATCCAGCCCCTTATGCATTAACAGAAGAACGTCTGGTAGAAGACAGCCGGCAAATCGATTTAAGTACTGCCATTTAGTATTTTATTTTTCAAACCGGAGTGAAAAATCCACAGCCCTCACATGTTTGGTAATAGCCCCGGTAGAAATAAAATCAATCGCCAGTCGGCCTAATTCTTTCAGCCGTTCCATAGTAATATTACCCGATACTTCAAGTAGCGCACGGCCATGATTAAGCTCAATAGCCTGTTCCAGCATGTTATTATCCATATTGTCCAGTAATAAAATATCGGCCCCGGCATTAAGTGCTTCGGTAACTTCTTCCAGGGTTTCAACTTCCACTTCAATTTTCAGCGTGTGGGGAATACTAATGCGGGCATTCGCTATGGCATGAGTAATAGAACCTGCTGCCATAATATGATTTTCTTTAATCAGTACCCCATCAAATAAACCGTAACGGTGGTTATAGGCACCGCCGCATTTTACGGCGTATTTCTGTGCCTCCCTGAGTCCGGGAATGGTTTTACGGGTATCCAGTAATTTAACAGAAGTACTGCCCAGTTGTCTGACATATTGTTGCGTGGACGTGGCAGTACCGGACAGGGTCTGCAGAAAATTCATGGCACTGCGTTCACCCGTCAGAATATGGCGGGCATTGCCGCTAATGGTGCAGATCCGCTGCTCATTATTTATGCTGTCACCATCATTGGCATGCCATTGAATAGTAATGGAGTTATCCAGTTGACTGAATACTTCATCAAACCAGTCCTGACCACATAACACAGCAGGCTCACGGCAGATAAGATGGGCTGTAGCCTGATTATCCTGTGGAATTAGTTCGGCGGTCAGATCTCCGGAACCGATATCTTCAGCCAGAGCCTGACTTACCTGGGTTTTAATAATGGAATGGGGTATTGATGGCATTATAATAAGTGTTAAGTGTTAAGTGTTAAGTGTTAAGTGTTAAGTTACTTCCTGAGCTTAGGATATTATAATGATGTGGTTGTAACAATGACAGATAAAAACAATTAAATAAAAAGGATGGTTTTAATGGATTGGCTGACGGCATTGCTGAATGATATAAACGCTGTGGTCTGGGGGAAACCCATGCTGTTTATGATTTTTGGTACCGGCCTGTTTTTAATGCTGGGGCTGAGATTTATGCCTTTGCTGAATCTGGGCAGGGGTTTTAAGTTGTTGTGGCAGGGCAGGGAAGGCGATCATAAAGCGGGGGAAATCTCACCGTTTAATGCCCTGATGACATCGCTTTCAGCCACCATTGGTACCGGTAATATTACCGGCGTGGCAACGGCTATTTTTATTGGCGGCCCCGGTGCCCTGTTCTGGATGTGGCTTACAGCTTTAATAGGCATGGCAACTAAATACGCTGAGGCGGTCTGTGCGGTACATTATCGGGAGGTGGATGAGCAGGGCAGTTACCTGGGTGGGCCTATGTATTATATTAAAAATGGTCTGGGTAAAAGCTGGTTATGGCTGGGTGTTCTGTTTGCCGTTTTTGGCGCCCTGGCTTCCTTTGGTATTGGTAATACCGTACAGGCTAATTCGGTGGCTCATGCCATGCAGACCCAGTTTAATATTCCCGTCTGGTTAACCGGCCTGGTTTTAGTTGTTTTAACCGGTGCTGTAGTTTTAGGCGGTATTAAGCGTATTGCCCAGGTGGCCGGTAAGCTCGTGCCGTTTATGGCTATTGCCTATTTTCTGGCAGGTTTGCTGGTACTGGCCAGTCACTTTTCTGAAATACCCGCAGCCTTTGCCCTGATAATAGACAGTGCCTTTAATCCTGTTGCGGCCACCGGAGGTTTTGCCGGAGCCAGTATTATTATGGCTATACAATGGGGTGTGGCAAGGGGCATTTTTTCCAATGAGGCGGGACTGGGCAGTGCACCCATTGCCCATGCCGCAGCAAAAACCGATGATCCGGTCCGACAGGGAAAAATAGCCATGCTGGGTACATTTATAGATACTATTATAGTCTGCAGTATTACCGGCCTGGCTATTGTACTAACCGGTGTCTGGACCAGCGGTGTTAAAGGTGCGGCTCTGACCATGGCGGCTTTTGACCAGGTATTACCCGAAACTGGCGGTATGATAGTCAGCCTGGCCCAGGCGGTATTCGCCTTTACCACTATTTTAGGCTGGAGTGTTTACGGCGAGCGCTGCGTAGAATTCCTGTTCGGCATCCGCTCCGTCATGATCTTCCGGATATTATGGATCATAGCCGTCCCCATCGGCGCCATGGGTGAATTAAACTTCATCTGGCTACTAGCCGACACCCTAAACGCCCTAATGGCCCTACCCAACCTAATAGCCTTACTCTTACTAAGCCCGGTAGTATTCAAACTAACCAGACAAAAGTAATTCAAATACCGGGAGTACAAACAAGCCTCCTACTCTCCCGGAAAAACCCTGTGCTCTTCCTTAACACTTAACACTTAAGCTCTTTCTCAACGCTCAACGCTCAACGCTCAACCCTAAAAATACTGCCTAACCCTCAACTCATCCCCCCTCTGCGTAAACTCCAGCTGCTTCAAAACCGACATTCCCAGCAATACCTCATCCAGATTAGGTGTAATAACAGCCCTGATATTAGTCAGCCGTATCTTACCTATATCCAGTTCATCAATAATGGTCTGAAAACCAGTAGTTCGGCCATTGGCAGTAGAAAGGCTGACCGGCATGCCCTTTTTCAGACCGATTTTAATAGCAAGGCTTTCAGGAACAGCCACATAAGTAGCACCGGTATCAAGCAGAAAAACAGACGGGTAGCCGTTGATCCGGCCGGATGTCACATAGTGACCGGCACGGTTACGCTTTAATATAATTTCTTTGTATTGATCGGTAATTTGTCCAGTCTGAACGGTCTGGTTGGGATTGTACTGCCGGTTAATAGCACCCTGAAAAATCCAGGTCAGCAGTCCAAGGGCAAGCACCAGGGCAATGGCAATCATGCCCTTGCCTATGCTTTTTACATTATCAGTCACAGTCGTTGGGGGAAGGTATTTTACAGCGGATTAATGGATTAATGTTCGGTTTTTTCCTGCAGTTCTTCTAATACCGCATCCATGGCACGTTCAAATACGGGTGACTCATCCAGAATAGTGGCTTGTTTATTCCGCAGTGCGGTACTTAAACCCTGTAGGGATTTTTCTGCAATCTGGCCGGTCTGGGTAACAAAAATATAGGCACTGGCGTCTTCACTCATCCAGGAAATCTTGGCCCGGTAGGTCTGGCCGTCCTGACCGATAAACTCAACCCAGGCGCCGGCACTGAGGTTTCTGGCCTGCTGAGTATAGGCATCTTCAATCAGTTCTGCATCATCGCTGTCGGCAATGGCCTGCTCAGAACCGTCTTCCAGAGAAGCCAGTAAATCTTCTTCTTCCAGGGCATCCAGGTTGTTCAGATCGCCATCCAGCATAACATCAATGCCGGCATCAATACTGGCCAGATCTTCTGCCGAAAGTCCCTCAGCAGCTTCTGCTGTACTATTAGAGGCTTCGCTTTGGTTAGCAGACTCCGTAGGTATTGTGCTGGAAATATAAGCGGAACCATTTTGTGACAGGTCACTGTCATTAATATTCTGGCCTTTCATACAGGCAAGATGGCAGTTCTGCAGATCCTGCAGGAGCTGTTCGCGTAAGTCTTTAGGGTATTGAATGCGGTCAAGCCCGGCATTAAGGGCATTTAAAATTCCAGGAATGACTCTGACCAGCTGTTTCTGGCTCTGGATATCCGTTTTTGGATCAACGCTCCATATCAGGGTATCCACGAAGGTCATGGCCATATCCCATTCGTCACTTTCCATACCGTCGCTGAAAAATATGTCCAGCATCACGTCTTTCCAGACCCGCTCCAGCAATAAAACAATATTATGAGGCAGATTTTTATGGGCAATGCGGGAGTTTAACTCTGTACTCACCAGTTTCAGGGCCGCATCTTTAGACGGGGTTCTTCTGTTTTTTATACCCTGGTTAAATTCAGACAGGAAGCGGTGCAGATCTTCCAGTAATTCTTCATAAAAGCCCTCATCAATGGTTTCGGTCTGTTCGTTGGTAACACGGGTAACAATGCTTTCCAGTTTCAGATACAGAGGGTTATTCTGGGAATTAACATTGTCGGTAACGCCCAGGCCTGCATTGGCCAGTTCATTTAATAGTTTACGTGCCGGGTGGTTCTTATTGCGGAAAAAACTTTTATCCTGCAGAGCGATTTTAATAATCGGTATCTGCAGACGGCTTAACAGGGACTTAACTGAATCAACCAGGTTATTGTCACCCAGGATAAAGTCAAACAGCATACCGATAACATCAATCATGTCATCATCGGCCTGATTAATGGCTTCTTTATTCTGGTTGTTATGTAAAGCCTGTTTCAGGGCTTCTTTTAACAGGGCACTGGTTTCAGAACCACTGTGCTGTTGCCCGCTATAAGGGTTGTAAGGATTTGCCAGAGCCGGATCAATCTGTATCTGGGAGAGGGTATTCATAACATCGGTAGTATCGGCAAACTGGGCCTGTGGAATATTTTGCTGTGGTGTTTTATTCCGGGCAATCAGCTGCTGAATCAGGGCAAAAGCTTCTGCATCGGCAGAATTCTGCTGGTAACCACCGCCAACCGGCTGCTGTATAAACTGAGATAAACCGGAATCAGCCTGGGGAGCCCCAGGTACACTACCTGGACCACCGGCACCCATGCCGGAGGGAGCAGATTGCCGTCTGACTGAGCCATAGGAGACTTTTAGATCCGGTAAAATACCTTTTTCAACCAGTAAGTGATTAAGGTTCTGATAGAGATCGTTCAGTTTGGAAATAACATTGATGTCAAACAGCTTGAATACCAGCAGTTTTACCTTGATCTCGGCTTCCAGGGTATCAACAGCGGCGGCAAAGGCATTACATAAAGCCGTTGGACTTACTGGGTTGTTCTGAGTATTGATATCCAGTCCCTTGTAGAGATAGGCAACACGCTGATTAAGTTGTTTCAGGTCATCCTTATTGTCCCGTTCCGCTTTGGCTATCATATTATGAGTCGCCAGTTCTTCTTCGAGGTTATCATCAGCAATTAAAGACAGGCTTTCAATATCTGAAGTCACTTCCCGAAAATCACGACCACCCTGGATAACTTCGGGATCAAAACTTTGTTCTACTTTGGAGAGAAATTCTTCATGGGCAACACTGCGACGCAGGCGGATAATGCGCATAGCATCAAAATAAGTGTTTTGATCGGTTGCATTTTCTGATTTTTCGGCCATTTCAAATAACTGGGTGTCAACATTATCAAATAATGCTGAAATAGCTTCATTTGTCCACTGACTGGTGTACTTGATTAAGTCGCCTAATGGACCTTCTGGTATCATTGAATCATGTATCCTGCTATCTTGTGACAACTTGTTTCTGCGATAATTCTGGTCCGGTGCCGCTTGTTTGCTGCCACCCCGGCTAAAGTGTAAGATATTGTTTTTAGGCTGCATTTAGACCACACCTCGGTTTGTTTTTGCTTTAACAGTATGATTTTACAATGGCTCTGACATTGTTTTTTATATTGAGGTAACTGAGAACTTTCATACTGTAAAAATAAAAACATAAATTAAAATAGCGTATAGTTAAACTGTAATCCTTATCAATTAAAATGTCTTTGAGCTTGTCCACAGAAACAAAAAATTAGTGGAACGGCTGCCATTTACTACAGGTTGCTACGAATACAACCAGGTTAACACAATAAAAATAGCTGCATATAATAAAGAAAATGTATAATCACGTATTATCAATATAGAACATTTATTAATTTTTTTCACCTGATTTTCCTATAAAAATCAAATAAAAAGCAACTTGAATATCTTATGTACGAAATATCTGACGGCTGGTTTACCCAGGCCAGGAAAATCCCATCTCCAAACTATAATAAACGGCCTGAAAATGTCACAATAGACAGCATTATTATCCACAGCATCTCCCTGCCGCCGGGACAGTATGGAGGGGATGAAATTGATCGTTTTTTCAGTAATCAACTGGACTGGAATGAACATGCTTATTTCAGGGAAATTGAGGGTTTACAGGTCTCTTCCCATCTGTTGATTAGACGCGATGGTGAACTGGTGCAGTATGTTAATCTGTACGATCGGGCCTGGCATGCCGGTCAGTCCTGCCTGGCCGGGCAGGAAAACTGCAATGATTTTTCTATTGGAATTGAGCTGGAAGGTACTGATGACAGTCCGTTTGAAAATTCACAATATGAAACACTGCTTGCGGTGATTAAAGCCCTGAAAGAGTATTTTCCTCAGATAAGTCCGGAAAAAATTGTGGGCCATAGTGATATTGCCCCCGGTCGGAAAACCGATCCCGGTCCGGGGTTTGACTGGAATGTATTAAGAGCAAATAAGCTTATATAAGTTGTAACTACTCAGTATAAATTAAAGCAAGGTAGAGTGAATGGCTGCAGGTACTGGATTTACAGGGTTTTGAAAACATGGATGTTTTACAAAGC
>JALVDE010000389.1 GCA_027009375.1 Gammaproteobacteria bacterium | reverse complement strand
TGGGCCATGGCCACCAGTTCCCGTTCTGCATACCGGTTGTCATGCCTGATGACTCTTGGAATATTAACCCGCTCTTCGATACTTACAGGTTCATAGATAACTCGTTGTTTATTTGCGTCATAACGCATTTCAACCTGCCCGACTAATGGGAAGTCCTTGCGTAAAGGATGACCAATAAAGCCGTAATCAGTCAGAATACGGCGCAGATCTGGATGCCCGGTATAAAGAATACCAAACAGGTCAAAGGCTTCGCGTTCAAACCAGTTGGCACCTTTCCATAAACCGACAACCGAGTCCACAACCGGAAAATCACTGTCCAGCCAGGTGCGAATACGAATACGATGATTATTTTTTACGGATAACAGATGATAAACTGAAGCATAACGGCTCTGACAGGTCATTGCCCCCTCATATGTACTGTAATCGACACCACAGATATCGGTTACGGTATCAAAGGCCAGTTCCGGATCATTTTTTAATATTTCACAAACGGCGATAAGATTCTCTTTGCTGACTTCAATGGTGAGTTCACCATGAGCAACTGCCGCTGAAACAGGCTCAATAGAGACCAGTTTGGCAGTTACTTTTTCAGACAGTTCAGAATAATATTGAGACATTCAGTATTTCTCTACTTACATTTATATTAGTATTAGCTATTGACGTATCTTGTTCGGTTTCTGCCTAACGGGCAATGGTATTGGTACGTTTAATCTTGTTCTGCAGCTGGATAATACCGTACAGCAGAGCTTCTGCTGTAGGCGGACAACCCGGCACATAAATATCCACAGGGACAACCCGGTCGCAGCCTCGTACCACGGAATAGGAATAGTGGTAATAACCACCGCCATTGGCACAGGAGCCCATGGAAATTACCCAGCGGGGTTCAGCCATCTGGTCATACACCTTACGCAGGGCAGGCGCCATTTTATTCACCAGGGTACCGGCTACAATCATTACATCCGATTGCCGGGGACTGGGGCGAAACACAATACCGAAACGGTCCAGGTCATAACGGGAAGCACCTGCCTGCATCATTTCTACTGCACAACAGGCCAGCCCAAAGGTCATTGGCCACATGGAGCCGGTTCTGGCCCAGTTAATCATTTTATCCGCAGTGGTGGTGATCAGGCCTTCTTCAAGTATTCCTTCTATTCCCATTCAAGCGCACCTTTTTTCCATTCGTAAATAAAACCGACCACTAATAAACCCAGGAAAATAGCCATAGCGACCAGCCCAAAGGTACCGATGCTGTCCAGCACCACGGCCCAGGGAAACAGGAATGCAATTTCCAGATCAAAGATAATAAACAGGATGGCAACCAGGTAGTAACGAACGTCAAACTTCATTCGGGAATCTTCAAATGCCTCGAAGCCGCATTCGTAAGGGGAATTTTTTTCTCGATCAGGTCTGTGTGGAGACAGGATCAGACCTGCTGCAGTCATACCGATTCCAACCAGAAGACCCACTCCCATAAAAATCAGTACGGGAAGGTAGTTTTCAAGCATATTAGCGCTCCTTACATAATCTGGACGTAATTTGACTTAGCCAGACACTAATATTATTTATGAATTATTACGTCGTTTAAGTGCAAGTTTAAGAGTTGTTTCAATAACTGGCACTTAGTTTTTTTTTATCTATTTGAAACGTATTGGTTTTTGACTCTTTGTTTGCAACTTACAGGTAACCTGTATGGTACTTTTAAAATCGATACCGCAAGTCTTGAATGAGTAACACTTTAAACCAAATCTATACGTATTAAAAGCCTTTTTAACCGGCTTTTGCGCTTTTTATATGTTGCATATCAGGAAGGTTTGACGGGAGCTATAGAAGTATTTGCTAACTTATTGATAGATATCAATAGGAACGAAATACTGATCCCGTAAACCCCTCCCATTGTACTATAATCAAGTTCTGTATAAGCTCGGCCTGAAACAGAAAATTCAGGGATTAAACCTGAATAAATCAGTTTAGGCTAAAAGTTCGCATTCAGGTTTATAAATACCTGAAATTTGGTGCCGATGGCCGGAATCGAACCGGCACGGCTTGCGCCACTACCCCCTCAAGATAGCGTGTCTACCAATTCCACCACATCGGCGAACTCAGTTTTTATTTTATCGGTTTTTATTATCTGTTTATTGTGCAGGTACCGGTATAGCCGGCTTGTCTGTAGTTTCCGCCGGAGCACTTTCAGTAACAGGCATGGCAGGTTTGTCTTCAACTTCAATTTGCTGAACCTGGTTGGAGACTTCAACGGATTCAGCTTTCTGTTCTGAGATTTTGCCAGACAGGAACGATAAAAACAGGCTGGTAATAAAGAAAATCGTGGCCAGAATCGCTGTGGTTTTGGTCATAAAGTTACCAGAACCCTGGCTACCAAATACTGTTGCAGAAGCACCACCGCCTCCGCCGCCAAAAGCAGCACCGGCATCGGCGCCCTTACCCTGCTGGATAAGAATTAAACCGATAAGTGTAATAGCAACAATAATATGAATTGCCAGAATAACTGTTTGCATGTTTTTTCTCGTTACTTGTTTATTAAAACTTACTATAAGACTCTAATTATTGACCTGCTGCACAAACCGCCAGGAAGTCATCGGCTTTCAGAGAAGCGCCGCCAATCAGACCACCATCGATGTCACCCTGGCCCATTAATTCTTTTGCATTGCCGGGATTCATACTGCCCCCGTATAAAATCTGAACTTTTTCAGCAATATCAGCATTACGTTTGGCCAGATGAGCGCGGATAAAAGCATGTACCGCCTGAGCCTGCTCAGGTGAAGCCGTTTTACCAGTACCGATAGCCCAGACAGGTTCATAAGCAATGACTGAACCTTCAAAAGCATTATCACCATGGGCGGCAAAGACCGCATCAATCTGGCGGGCACAAACTTCTTCAGTAATATCCTGTTCACGTTCTTCCAGAGTTTCACCAATACAGAAAATCGGGATCAGACCGGCATTTTTAACCACGCCGAACTTTTTAGCGACAATTTCATCTGTTTCACCATACAGGGTACGACGTTCAGAGTGACCGACAATGGCATATTTACAGCCAAAGTCCTTAATCATTTCAACGGAAGTTTCACCGGTAAAAGCACCTTTAAGTTCAGTGCTGGCATCCTGTGAACCGACAGCCACATTCGTACCCTCGGTAACAGCGACAACATCGGCAATAAATATAAAGGGAGGACAGACCGCAATATCAACACCGTTGATGGCTTTAGCACCGTCAACAACACCGTGGATCAATTCTTTGACGCTCGCACGCGAGCCATTCATTTTCCAGTTACCAGCGACTAATGGGGTACGCATTGTTTATTTACCTTCCTTTTATATATATTTAGATTACCACCACGGGCTTTTATTATCAGGCCAGTGGCTTCTTATCCAGCGCGAAATGATACCTTTACTGCCCTGATAAATCAAATATTATGGGGATATATGGCGGTTTTTCTGTGCTTTTTTAGCCAGCTTTTTAGCCAAACACGGTTTTTACTACGTCCGCCAGCTCCTGAACCTCTTTAAGTACCTGCTGTTCATCGGAGCCTTCAATCATAACCCGTATCAGCGGTTCGGTACCAGAGGCTCTTAATAAGACCCGTCCTTTGTCAGCCAGACGCTGTTCAGTTTCTTCTACCGCCTTAACCACCTGGTCTGAACTAAACGGATCGACTTTTTCCTTAATACGCACGTTAATCATATGCTGAGGATATTTCTGCATGCCCTGTTTGAGTTCATTAAGGCTCTTACCACTGCCTATCATGGCAGACAGAACCTGCAGTGCAGAAACAATACCGTCCCCTGTTGTGGTACGGTCCAGACAGATGATGTGGCCGGAAGACTCACCGCCAATACTCCAGCCGTGTTTATGCAGTTCTTCCATAACATAACGGTCACCGACATCAGCACGAATAAAGCCCAGACCGGCTTCCTTCAATGCTATTTCCATGCCCAGGTTACTCATTAAGGTACCAACCACGCCAAAGTCATCAACTTTCTGTTGTTTCTGTCGGGCCATGGCAATAATAAACAGCAGCTCATCACCGTCAACAATTTCACCCTCATGATCAATCATTAATACCCGGTCTGCATCGCCATCCAGGGCAATTCCCAGATCAGCACGATGCTGTAATACTGCATCGATTAACCCTTCAGGATGAGTTGAACCGACATCTTTATTAATATTCAGGCCGTCAGGCTCATTGCCAATAGCAAAAACTTCTGCTCCAAGTTCCTTAAATACCTTGGGGGCAATCTGGTAGGCTGCACCATGGGCGGTATCAACTACAATACGCAGGCCTTTTAACTCCATAAAAAACGGTGAGGTGCTTTTACAGTACTCAATATAACGACCGGAAGCATCATCAATCCGTTGGGCCTTACCCAGATCGGCAGACTCAACATGCACCATTTCTTTTTCCAGCTCAGCCTCAATGGCCTGCTCAACTTCATCAGACAGTTTGGTACCTTCAGCAGAAAAGAACTTGATGCCGTTATCATAATAAGGGTTGTGAGACGCACTGATCACAATACCCAGCTGGGCATTCATGGTACGGGTCAGATAGGCAATACCGGGAGTCGGCATCGGACCGGTTAATAAACAATCAATTCCGGCTGCAGACAGGCCGGCTTCCAGGGCTGATTCATACATATAACCGGAAATCCGGGTATCTTTACCGATAACCGCTTTGCCCCTGCCCTGTTTGGCCAGCACCCGTCCGGCTGCCCAGCCCAGTTTCATTACAAAATCAGCCGTCATAGGGCTCTGCCCTACCTTGCCGCGAATACCGTCAGTACCAAAATATTTTTTTTTCATTTGTGTGGGAGATCTCGTATTTATTAAATAGATAGATTACGTTAAGGCTAATGCTACGTTTACTGCATCGACCGTTTCTGCTACATCATGAACTCTAATAATAGCGGCTTTTTTTATCGTTGCCAGTGTTGCCAGTGCCAGGCTTCCGGCAAGACGGTCTTCAACAGCCTTGCCGGTAATCTGTCCCAGCATGGATTTGCGAGAAGCACCGACTAAAACCGGATAACCCAATGCCTGTAAACTGTCGAGATGTTTAAACAGACTGATATTATGCTCCAGTGTTTTGCCAAAGCCAAAGCCCGGATCAAGAATGATCTGCTCTTTATTAATCCCCTGGGCAATGCATTGTTCTGCTCGCTGCTTTAGAAAATTTTTGACCTCGGCAACTACGTCAGTGTACTGTGGATTGGTCTGCATGGTTCGTGGCTCACCCTGCATATGCATCAGGCAGACAGGCAAACCGGTCTGCTGTGCCGCCTGCAGTGCACCATCAGCTCTGAGCGCCATAACATCATTAATTAAACCTGCACCGGCCCGGGCAGCTTCAATCATTACTCCAGGCTTACTGGTATCAATAGAGATAACAACATCCAGCTTTTGATGCAGTTTTTCTATAACCGGTATAACCCGATCCAGCTCCTGCTGTTCAGTGACCGGCTGTGCTCCGGGACGGGTGGATTCACCGCCAATATCAATAATTTTTGCTCCATCAGTAGCCATCTGTTCAGCCTGCCTGAGGGCATTATCCAGATGGGTATAGCGGCCGCCATCAGAAAAGGAGTCCGGAGTAACATTTAAAATCCCCATAACAATCGGGGTTTCATAACTTAATGATTTATTAGCGAATTGCAGTATTTTGTCAGGCATAGAATATAAAATATCAGACATAAAAAAACCGATGATTATTATAAAGCATCGGTTTTTTTATGCACTTTTTTTATGTCCTGCAGGAATCAGAATTAATGTTGATCCGCCGGGCCGCCAATAGGCTTATCCGGCTTGTCATCAACCTCAATCTCATGGTCATCCAGGCTCAGTTCATCACCGGAATCATCATCCTTGTTGGAATCAATATCCGACCAGCCTTTGGGTTCGCGGGGCGGTTTTCCGGCCATAATATCATCAATCTGATCCCGATCAATGGTTTCATAGGTCATCAGAGCTTCTGCCATGGCATGCAGTTTGTCCATATTTTCCTTAAGAATATTTTCCGCACGTTCATAATTCTGATCAATAACACTGCGGATTTCTTCATCAATAATATGGGCAGTTTCATCCGATACATTTTTATGCTTGGTCACGGAACGGCCCAGAAAGACCTCACCTTCTTCTTCTGTATAGGCCAGAGGACCCAGCTTGGAAGACAGGCCCCATTTGGTAACCATATTGCGTGCCAGATCGGTAGCCCGTTCAATATCATTACTGGCACCCGTAGTCACCATGTCTGAACCGTAAATCAGTTCTTCTGCAATACGCCCGCCAAACAGGCTGGAAATCTGGCTGTTAAGCTGTTCCTTGGTCAGACTGTAGCGGTCTTCTTCAGGCAGGAACATGGTCACACCCAGAGCCCTGCCGCGCGGAATAATACTGACCTTATAAACCGGATCATGGGATGGTACCAGCAGGCCTACAATAGCATGACCGGCTTCATGGTAGGCGGTCATTTTCTTCTCTTTATCTTTCATCACCATGGAGCGACGTTCAGAACCCATCATGATTTTATCTTTGGCTTTTTCCAGATGCTCCATGGTGACTACCCGGGCATTTTCCTTAGCGGCAAACAGAGCCGCTTCATTGACCAGGTTTGCCAGGTCAGCACCGGAAAAGCCTGGTGTACCACGGGCAATGTATTTTGGCTGAACATCGTCATCAATAGGTACTTTACGTAAATGCACTTTCAGAATATGTTCACGGCCTTTAATATCCGGCAAAGGTACTACCACCTGACGGTCAAAACGACCGGGACGCAACAGAGCCGGATCCAGGACATCGGGACGGTTAGTTGCAGCAATGACAATAACGCCTTCATTACCTTCAAAACCGTCCATTTCAACCAGCAACTGGTTTAAGGTCTGTTCACGTTCATCATGTCCGCCGCCCAGACCGGCACCACGATGGCGGCCTACCGCATCAATTTCATCAATAAAGATAATGCAGGGGGCGTGTTTTTTAGCCTGCTCAAACATATCCCGAACACGGGAGGCTCCCACACCGACAAACATTTCTACAAAGTCAGAACCGGATATAGTAAAGAACGGAACTTTGGCTTCACCGGCAATGGCTTTTGCCAGCAGGGTTTTACCAGTACCAGGATTACCCACCATTAAGACACCGCGCGGTATTTTACCGCCCAGTTTGGTGAATTTACCGGGATCTTTCAGGAAATCAACCAGTTCACTGACTTCTTCCTTAGCTTCATCACAGCCGGCTACATCGTCAAAGGTGACTTTAACCTGATCTTCACCCAGCAGCCGTGCCTTGCTCTTGCCAAAGGACATGGCACCGCGGCCACCACCTCCGCCCTGCATCTGGCGCATAAAATAGACCCAGATACCGACAATCAGCAAAATAGGAAAAGAAGAAATAAACAATTGTACCAGCAGGCTTTGCTGTTTAGGTGGTTCACCGACAATTTTAACTTTATTATCCAGTAATTCACCAATCAGGGCACGGTTATCGGTTTCAGGACTGTAAGTGGTAAACTTTTTACCTTCAGTGGTCAGACCGCTGATGACCCGTCCTTCAATTTTAACTTCATTAACGGAACCACGCTCAACATTCTGAATAAAGTCAGAGTAGCTCATTTCCCTGGGGGCCGTCGCCGGGGTAAAATTGCTGAAAACCGACATCAGGATGATACCTATAACCACCCAGAGTAATATATTTTTTGTCATTTCGTTCAAAACGAATACTCCAACTTTTTTGTATTAGCTTTCTGTTTTAGCTTTGTCTAATTTCAATCACGGCATTATGCCGAACCATTAATGATATATTATTTTAATATCTATGATAAGAGGAAAATTAATATTCCACTTATCCTTTAAAACCTTTAGCCAGTAAATAAACCTCTGACGAGCGGGATCTGGATGCATCTGGCTTGCGGGTTATTACTTTCTGATAACGTTTTCTTAATTCCGCCATCAGGGGCTGAAAACCTTCGCCCTGAAACACTTTCATTAACAGGGAACCACCAGGTTTTAATACCTGGTCAGCCAGATCA
>JALVDE010000388.1 GCA_027009375.1 Gammaproteobacteria bacterium | reverse complement strand
TGAATTCAGTGGTGTGGTTGATGTGCTGACCCGCAAAGCCTGGGTATGGGATGATTCCGGTGACCCAAGCAAGTATGAAATTCAGGATGTTCCTGCCGATATGGTTGACAAGGTAGAAGAATACCGTGAACAGATGATTGAAACGGCTCTGGAGCAGGACGACGACCTGATGGAAGCCTACCTGGAAGGTGAAGAGCCATCCATTGAAGACGTTAAGAAATGTATTCGTAAAGGTACCATTGCTCTGGATTTCTTCCCGACTTACTGTGGTTCTGCCTTCAAGAACAAAGGTATTCAGCTGGTTCTGAATGCAGTAGTGGATTACCTGCCTGACCCAACTGAAGTGCCTCCTCAACCAGAAGTGGATCTGGAAGGTAACGAAACCGGCGAATACGCCATTGTTGATCCGGAGCGTCCCGTACGTGCCCTCGCATTCAAAATTATGGATGACCGTTTTGGTGCACTGACCTTTACCCGTATTTACTCCGGTCGTGTGGAAAAGGGTATGACCCTGTTAAACACCTTTACCGGTAAAACGGAACGTATCGGCCGTATTGTAGAAATGCATGCTGACTCCCGTGAAGAACTGGATTTCTGTGAAGCCGGTGATATTGTTGCCTTTGTTGGTCTGAAAAATACCCAGACGGGTCACACCTTATGTGATCCCAAAAATCCGGCTACTCTGGAACCCATGGTGTTTCCTGAGCCGGTTATCTCTATTGCCATTAGTCCTAAGGATAAGGGCGGTTCCGAGAAAATGGGTGTGGCGCTGAACAAGATGGTTAAGGAAGATCCTTCTTTCCATGTAGAAACTGATGAAGACAGTGGTGAGACCATCCTTAAAGGTATGGGTGAACTGCACCTGGATATTAAAATTGATATTCTTAAGCGTACTCATGGTGTGGATGTTGAAGTGGGCAAACCTCAGGTGGCCTATCGTGAATCCATTACCAAGGCTGTTGAAGATACCTATACTCACAAGAAACAGTCCGGTGGTTCCGGTCAGTTCGGTCGTATCGACTACCGTATTGAGCCCGGTGAGCCTAACAGCGGCTATACATTTGAGTCCACTGTTACTGGTGGTAATGTCCCAAGTGAATACTGGGGCGCTATTGAGAAAGCCTTTGGCCGAATGATGGAAGAAGGTGTTCTGGCAGGTTTCCCGGTAGTTGACGTACATATTGAACTGATGGACGGTGCCTACCACGCAGTTGACTCCTCCGCCATGGCCTTTGAACTGGCAGCAAACGGTGCTTACCGTCAGACCATGCCCAAATGTGGTCCTCAGTTGTTAGAACCTATTATGAAGGTTGACGTATTTACACCTGAAGAACATGTCGGTGACTGTATTGGTGACCTGAACCGTCGTCGCGGTATGATCAAGGCTCAGGAATCAACACCTACCGGCGTACGTATTAAAGCGGACGCACCACTGAGTGAAATGTTTGGCTATATTGGTGATCTGCGTACCATGACTTCCGGTCGCGGCCAGTTCTCCATGGAATTCTCACACTACAGCCCATGTCCTAAGAACGTGGCTGAAGAAGTGATTAAGGAAACCAAAGCCCGTAAAGAAGCACAGAAGTAAACTTCGTATTACTTCATAAAAAAGGCCGGCTTGTCCGGCCTTTTTTAATGTTGTAATAACCTGTAGCTGATCTTTTCCCAGGAATAAATATGCAATGTCGAACCGGCTGCGGAGCCTGCTGTATAGCACCATCCATTAGCTCATCCATTCCCGGAATGCCTGGCGGCAAACCCGCCGGACAACGCTGCATTCAACTGGATGAAAACAATTTATGCAAATTATTCAATCACCCAGAACGCCCACAAGCCTGCTTAAACTTCCAGGCCACCGAAGAATTCTGCGGCACAAACAATAATTTCGCCCTCCAGTCCCTAACCCAACTGGAACAGGAAAGCCGACCAAACTAAAAAACTTCATTAAACGATACCAGACAAAGTATAATAACCTGAACGCTGAACGCTGAACGCTGAACGCTGAA
>JALVDE010000387.1 GCA_027009375.1 Gammaproteobacteria bacterium | reverse complement strand
GGCCTTCGGGGCGGGCCCATGTAACATAACCTGTTTACCCTATCTTGGTCCCGTATTTATGGGGCAGAATAATCAGGGCTTTAAAGGCTCCTGGAAAACCATCCTGCCTTTTTCACTGGGAAGACTTACCGGTTATACCCTGTTAGGTGCAGTGGCAGGAGGACTGGGTCTGTCGGTAACCAAACTGATAGAAGAAGGTATTGCTCTTCAGTTACTGGGGCTGGCTACCATACTGGCCGGACTGTTTCTGCTCTTTTCAGGCAAGCTGAATAAAAACTGTCAGTCCAGACATTCAAATTCTACTGTACAGGAGCAGGCGCCCGTTTTATTTAGAAAAAAACCGGAACCTGCTAGAAAAAAATCTGGTTTTTATCTGTCCGTCAGCCTCTTCAGTATGGGGACAGGCATGGCATTAAACCCCTGCCTGCCCTTATTAACTATTCTGAGTGTTGCCGCGACTATGGCTAATCCTGTAGATGGTGCCAAACTTGGAATTGCATTTGGTCTGGGGGCGGTTGTTATACCTACTTTATTTTTTGGACTGGCTATTGCATGGTTTTCACAACAGGTAAAGTTTAACCTGAGTGAATGGCGTAAACCTCTGGAAAAGGCATCTGCATATATGTTGATACTACTAGGCGTCTCTACCTTGTTTGGCTGGGTACAGCCATAGATATTAATAACGCTTTAGAAAACTTCTCAAGTTCCTGGTCAGTTAATTTGCCACTATAAGATTTTCTGTTATGACCAGGAATAAAAAAATAACTGCGGGGCAGTTCACCATACCAGTACGGGTCAATACTATAGTCCAGCTTACGCCGGGATTCTGAAGCATAAATCCAGTGTTCCTGATTGTCCAGCTTAACTTCCCGGATAAACGCCTGAACATTACTTATCTCACTAAGCGGATCGGTTGACACAAAAACCATTGACAGTTTTTTATACTGTTTAAGGTACTGACCCAGAAACTTTAATTCTTCGTAGCAAGGCGGACAGTCTATCGACCATAAAATAAGAATAAATGGTTTGTGAATATTTTCCCCGATGATTTTCTGGTAACTGTTTTGCTCAAAGATCCTAATTGGCTCTTCTGCCTGAGGTGCTGCATAACATAACAGGCTGGAAATTAAGATACCACCTATAATCAGAGATTTTATAGTTAGCAGATTATTTAACTTCATATAAGCGGTATCCATTTTCTTTAGTCTGCCATTGTATATAGACCTGTTCCTTATTATGAATTAACAATGGATGATCAGAGCCTTGCTCTGTGTGAGCCAGAGTTTTTTCATCACTCCAGGTCTGTCCGCGGTCAATAGATATTTTTACTTTTAAACTATCTGCTTTACCGTCAAATTCTTTCCATGTTATCCAGACTTTTTTTCCCAGTGCCAGAACATCGGCATGAGAAGCGCCTTTGTTATAATCACCGATAGAAACGGGTTTGTGTCCAATGAATTTATAAGGCAGGTTTGGATCAATAATTCTGGAATAAAAAATTCCGTGCCTGTCCGGAGCATTATCAAACCAGACCAGGTGATAATCTGAAAATTTTGCATCTTCAGTTCTGGTAACAGAGATAGCCGGACCATGATGCGGACAGGCATCTATTTGCCAGTTATCATAGCTTGCACGAATCACTTTTCCGGGTTTATTCTTATCAATAAATTTTACCAGAGCGTGATCGCGGGTATTAGTATTATAAATATTACGCCACATAATAACCGGCATTTGATCCTGGTCGATATCCATGACTACCCTACAGCATTCACAGGTATGCGGCATAACATTGATATTAGGGGTAAATGTTTTACCACCATCGTCCGAATAACTATAATATAAAGCCGCACCCCGGTACTTTTCACCATTTCGGGCAGCCTTTAAACGATCTCTTTTGTCCAGCCAGGCCATAAAGACAACACCCTGGTCACTAACTGCCATGGCTTCAAAACGATGCCCCGTAATATCCTTATTATCATTAACTGTAATGGGATCAGCAAAATTCTGACCCCG
>JALVDE010000386.1 GCA_027009375.1 Gammaproteobacteria bacterium | reverse complement strand
CTTTCATCCGGTACTAAACTGTACTGTCTCAGTGGTGATGTGTTATATCCCGGTGTTTATGAACTGCCCATGGGTACACCCTTATCCGAGCTGATTTATATTCACGGCGGCGGCATGCTGCTGGAGAAAAAACTTAAAGCGGTATTTACCGGTGGGGTTTCCAGTACCATTTTAACGCCCAAAGATCTCGACGTACCACTGGACTTCGACTCGGTGCGGATCCGGGGTTCCAGTCTGGGTACCGGTGCCATGATTGTGGTATCGGAAGGGACGGGAATTGTCAGACAGGTTACCGAGTACGTTAATTTTTATGCCCATTCTTCCTGCGGACAATGTCCATCCTGTAAAACCGGTACTTATTATATATCTCAACTGCTTAACCGCATTGATACCGGTCAGGGTGGAAACCAGGATCTGGATACCCTGATCAACCTGTGTGCCATTCTTCCCGGCAGTGGCCGCTGTCATTTACTGGACGGGGCGATTAAAATTGTGGACAGTTCTCTGTTTCACTTTAAGGATGAATATCAGCATTCTTTAACCTAAATAAATACTTCGTTTAACTCAAAGGCAAAGACTGAACTATGAATTTACACGAATATCAGGCCAAAAGTCTGTTTACCGGTTTTGGAATACCGGTGCCGGCCAGTGTACCCGTGGGCAGTGCAGAAGAAGCGCTCAGAGCGGCAGAAAACCTCGGCGGTGACAGCTGGATGGTTAAAGCCCAGATCTATGCCGGTTCCAGAGAGTTATCCGGCGGGGTAAAACGGGTCAACAGTACTAAAGACCTGGTAGCTGTCTGTAATAACCTGTTGGGAAAAAAACTGTCCACTCCGCAGACTGATGGTGAACAACTGCCGGTTAACCGGGTTTTAATTGAACAGGCAGTGGATATAAAGCAGGAAATGTACCTGAGTGCTCTGGTGGACAGAGACAGTGAAACCGTCACTTTTATGGCTTCTACCCAGGGCGGTGTCAATATAGAAGACATTGCAGAAAAGAGTCCGGAAAAAATTATTCATATTCAGGTGAACCCCTGTACTGGTCTGCAGGCCTATCAATGCCGTCAGGTGGCCTTTGCGCTTGGCCTCAGGGGCAGTCATGTTTCAGAACTGACGGATATAATGCTTGGATTATACGATCTGTTTGTTTATAAAGATCTGACCCTGGTTGAAATCAACCCACTGGTGATCAGTAAGAAAAACACCATTCTGGCTCTGGATGCCAAGCTGACCATTGATGATAATGCCTTATACCGCCGGCCTGATTTACGGGAAATGCGTGATACCACTCAGGAAAACATCAAGGAGGCCAGGGCACTGGAATCCGGTATTAACTATATAGCACTGAATGGTAATATCGGTTGTATGGTAAATGGGGCGGGTCTTGCAATGGCTACTATGGACTTAATAAAACTTCATGGCGGTGAACCGGCTAATTTTCTGGATGTTAGCGGCGGTACTACCGCCGAAAAAGTGGCAGAATCCTTTAAACTGATTTTAACGGAGCCGGATGTTAAAGCCATTCTGGTGAATATTTTTGGCGGTATGGTACATTGTGACTTAATTGCTGAGGGTATTATTCAGGCCATGCAGGAAGTCAGCGTAGCCATTCCCGTCATCGTTTTTCTGGCCGGAACCAATGCTGCACAGGGACTGGACATTCTGGCACAAAGCAGCCTGAATATAGAAACCGCCAGTGATCTGACTGAAGCTGCCCGAAAAGCCGTTGCCTGTGCAGCGGCCTGACTATTGTATAACAAAACAGAGTCATTCCGAGAAACCAATGAGTATATTAATTAACAAAGATACCCGGGTCATTGTCCAGGGGTTTACCGGCAAACAGGGCAGTTTTCATGCCCGGCAGGCCATTGAATATGGCACTCAACTGGTGGGTGGGGTTACACCGGGTAAAGGTGGACAGATCCACCTTGAACGTCCGGTTTTTAATACTGTACAGGATGCCGTTGCTGAAACAGGAGCGGATGCTTCTGTGATTTATGTTCCGGCAGCTATGGCAGCGGATGCCATTCTTGAGGCTACGGAGGCCGGAATCAGGATTATTGTCTGTATTACCGAGGGTATTCCTGTACAGGATATGATCCGGGTCAAAGCTCTGCATCGACAGATGGGCGATAATGCCCCGTATTTAATCGGTCCCAATTGTCCGGGAATCATTACCCCGGATGAATGTAAAATTGGTATTATGCCTGCTGAGATCCACCTCCGGGGCTGTGCCGGTATTATTTCCCGTTCCGGTACACTGACATATGAAGCGGTACGTCAGACCACCGTTGAAGGGCTTGGTCAAAGCACCTGTATCGGTATTGGCGGTGATTTGATTCAGGGAATGAATTTTATTGACTGTCTGGCTCTGTTTGAACAGGATGGTGAAACCGAGGTTATTATTTTGGTAGGTGAAATCGGCGGCACCAGGGAAGAAGCTGCGGCCGAGTATATCAGGGAGCACGTTACCAAGCCGGTTGTGGCTTATATTGCTGGTATGACGGCACCACATGGGCGGCGTATGGGACATGCTGGCGCCATTATTTCAGGGGGTAAGGGTTCAGCAACGGATAAAGTCTCGGCCCTGAAAGCCGCCGGTGTACACGTAGTGGCCTCACTGGCAGATATGGGTATTACGGCAAAAAAGCTAAATCATTAAATACAATAAAATTGACATATTAAAAGTCTATAATATACTTATACATTGAGGGGCATTTCCGACAGTTTTAAGAGGGTTTTATAATGAGTGAGTTTATTGTCTGGTCTGACGATTTAAGTGTGGGTATTGAAGAAATTGATGAACAGCACAAGGTTCTGGTCAATTTAATTAACCGTATGCATAAAGCTATTGCTGAAAAACACGGCAGTGAGGTAGTCAGTGATATTCTGGCTGAGCTGGCAGATTACACAAAAATCCATTTTGCAGTCGAAGAAAGTCTGATGAGAATATTAGGCTATCCCGGTTATGAAGAACATAAAGACATCCATGATGAACTGCTGGAGCATGTGGTTGATTTACAGAAAAAAGTAGCTTCAGGTAATACCAGTATCAGTTTTGAACTGATGCATTTTCTTAAATCCTGGCTGTCCAAACATATTCTGGAAGAAGACATGCAGTACACCGGTTTTATGCTGGCTGCCGGCGCCCAGCCAAAGCTGGAGAAAAAATCCTGGATCCGCAGGCTCTGGGGCTCTTAAATATATCTATTTATTCTTATATACGTTAAACTAGCAGATTATTCTAAATTAATCAGTATATTCAATGAATTAATTTAGGATTATTGCAATCTTGCATTTTTCGTTTTTTTTGAGATATATCTATGAGTTTTTCCTCCCTTGGCCTGTCGCCGCTTATTCTGGATGCCGTAACCGAACAGGGTTATAACGAGCCTTCACCTATTCAGGCGCAAGCCATTCCCGTTGTTCTGGAGGGTCGCGATGTCATGGCGGCTGCCCAGACCGGAACCGGTAAAACCGCCGGTTTTACCCTGCCCATACTGGAAATATTAGCCCGTGGTCAAAAAGCCGGTCCTAACCAGGCCCGGGCATTAATACTGACCCCGACCCGGGAACTGGCCGCACAGGTGGCTGAAAGTGTACAGACCTATGGTAAACACCTGCCTTTACGTTCAGCCGTAGTCTTTGGCGGGGTAAAAATTAACCCCCAGATGATGAAACTGCGCCAGGGAGTGGATATTTTAATTGCCACGCCGGGCCGTTTACTGGATCTGTATAATCAGAATGCCGTGCGTTTTAACCATCTGGAAGTACTGGTACTGGATGAAGCTGACCGCATGCTGGATATGGGCTTTATTCATGATATTCGTAAAATCATTTCCCGTCTGCCCAAAGAACGTCAGAACCTGATGTTTTCAGCCACATTTTCTGATCAGATCCGTGATCTGGCCAAAACCATTGTCCATAATCCTGTAGAAATTTCAGTAACACCGCGTAATACCACAGCAAAGTCAGTTAAACAGTGGATTTGTCCAGTCGACAAAAAGCGCAAACCGGCTTTATTAACCCATCTTATCTGGGAAAACCGCTGGGAGCAGGTACTGGTGTTTACCCGAACCAAACATGGTGCCAACCGTCTGACCAAACAACTGGAACAGGAAGGTATTAAAGCGGCCGCTATTCATGGCAATAAAAGCCAGGGCGCCCGTACCCGGGCACTGGACAGCTTTAAGCGGGGGAAAATTCGGGCACTGGTCGCAACCGATATTGCGGCTCGCGGTCTGGATATTGACCAGTTACCACAGGTGGTTAATTTTGATCTGCCCAGTGTTCCGGAAGATTATATTCACCGCATCGGCCGAACCGGTCGGGCAGGCTCTACTGGTCAGGCAGTGTCCCTGGTCAGCCATGATGAGTTTAAACAATTATCGGATATTGAACGTTTAATTGGTGAGTTACTGGACAGGGAAGAAATCGAGGGTTTTGAGCCGGTTAATAACCTGCCTCAGTCCCAATTGCGCCAACCCAAACGCAAACGCCCTAAAAAACCAAAACCCGGTCATAAGGACGGTCAGCGTTCTGGTGATATTGCCCGCGGTCATAAACCGGCAGGTAAAAATAAAAAACACCAGGGACAGAAAAAACGACCGGCCAAAGCAGCCTCAGGCCAGCAGAAAAAATCTCAGCAGGATCGGATCTGGTCAAGATAGTATTTTATTGACTTAGGTTTAAAAGTTTAATTCTCCGGTTCACTCATCCAGTCAATAATATGCTGTTTTAAATGCTTGATCTGGTAAGCAGAGATAATGGTTAACTGATAGTCACTGGCTCTGCGCCGGTTGGAATGGGTTAGTTTATGGTAGCTCACCAGCAGAGCTTTGGACTGGGTGCTGCCATAGTGCTTAATGGTGTCCAGTTTATACAGGGTATTATTGCCGGCAGTGTGTCCATTGTAACGCTTGGTTTTGCATTCAATCAGGTAAAAACGGTTATTGGCCATAAAAGCAACATCCAGTTCATTTTTACTGCCGCAGGGCAGTTCAATTTCCAGCCCCATGACAATGTCCTGAATCATTAATTGCTTTTTTAATGAGCGTAATTCAGTAAAAACATATTCCTCCAGCCAGCCGCCGTTACAGAAAAAGCGGTTCTGTTCATTTTTAAAATCAAACAGCTTTCCATCATAACGAATAATATCCATATCAGTAAATAATCTTACCAGTGCCATAAATCGTTTATCATGACGATCAGAAGGTGTAATTTTAGACTGGAAATTTTTTCCTGTCTGCGAAGCATAATAATTAAACTTTCCTAATGACTTCTGGTACTTATCCAGTTGATAAATAAGCTCATGACAGACTTTCTGATGATTTTTGGGGATCTGTTCATGAGGATTCATTTCATTTACCGGCTTGATGCCATAAGCCAGCAGGTAATCCCTGAGTTTAAGTCTGTCTTCCAGATCAAACTGGTAGGAATTCTGATCTTTTAGCGGTAAGAAATAAAGCCGGTCTGAAGCTTTGTTTACATAAAAGGCCGGTAATTTTCGTTCAGTAAAAATTTCATAACAGATAATACCCAGTAACTGACTGCCGCCGGTGACATTGAGTACTAACGGGCTGACTTTATTATCCTGAGGATCAGGTTTATATTGGTTAAGAATATTATCAATGGCCTGATTCACCTGTTCTGTTATTTTTACCGTATCTTTTTTGTCTTTAATTTCCAGAAAGCGCGTTTTTATCTGATGGCGATGAAAAACTTCAGCAATGTTTTCCGCTTTTTGTCTGAACCAGGTGGGATGAATTAAAAGTACATTATCCGGTTTAAAATTAGAATGCAGGGCCGGAGTAATATTAAATTCTTCATTTTGGGAAACCAGACAAATATGGGTTTTATATCGTTGCATGAATAGATTTCAGGTTTTAGGTATAAGTTCAGGGTGTTTTTTTATCAGATGTTTATCAAACAGGGGACTTTTGTCTGGATTAGAAAAATATTTTATCGCCTTGATGTATTCTGCTCGATTTATTCTGTCTAAAGCCTGTTTTACTGTAAGCAGTTCGCGTTTTCTAAAATAGTCTTCCGGCCACTTGTCCAGTATGGTGTCAATATACAGAGGATATATTCTTAGAGTATTGCCTTCGTCGGTTTCAAATTCTTTATACAGCTTTTTATCCACTATTTTCCCTGTTACACCGGCTTCTTCCATAGTTTCCATTTCTGCTACTTCATAGTGTTTTAAATGATGTTCAGGATTGCCCTTGGGCAAAATCCACTGTCGACGGGCACTGTTCATGATCAACATAATATGAAGTTCCCCTTTTTTAAACAGGAAAGGGAATGAGCCTATTTGCAGCATTTATTATAATCCTTAACTGGAACCTGAATAGATAAGTTTAACATCTTTTGAATATTACTTTAATGAACTGACCACTTCATTAAATAATTTACGATAAGCCTGAGCCGCACTTTTTTTATTGGCATAGGCAAGAACCGGATCTCTGTGAACACCCATACGTTCTATCTCCAGAGAAAACTCAATTATAGTCTTCATAAAGTTAGGATGGCGGCTTTCCATCTCTTTAATTGTTTGCCGATGCAGTTTGTTGTTACTTTGTGCCATAGAAAAGAAAGGGCGCAGTTTTTTCTTTTTATAACCATTATTATCAAAGAAACGGATTAGTTGTTCATAGGTTCGTTCGGATAATGTTGTCGGTATCACCGGAACCAGGATCAGATCGGCCGCATTAAATACATTTTCAGATAACAGGTTAATATTAGGCGGACAATCGAGAATAACCAGATCATATTCATCCTCAAGCAGTGCCAGCATTTCCTTTAAACGCTTTCTGGACTTGCTCATACTGCTGAGCATAATATCGAAGTTTCTAAAAGACAGGTTAGCGGGCAGTATATCCAGACGCTTATAATTAGAACCGCGGATATTTTTTAATAAACGGTTTTTCTGGTTAAAGAAAAAGCCTTTTTTCTGTTTTTTTCCGGGGCCGATACGAAAATAAAAGGATGAAGCACCCTGGGGATCCAGATCAATGAGCAGAGTTTCATTGCCGGCGCGGGCAGAAGCATAGGCCAGGTTAACCGATGCCGCCGTTTTACCGACCCCGCCTTTTATACTGTATGAGGCAATGACTTTCATTTCCTGCCTCCTTTGCTTTTTTTGCTGGTTTTATCAGGAATAAAGGTTTCTTTAAATAACCGCTGGTTTTCTTTATTGGAAAAAACCGCCAGGGCGTCAATACAGCGTTCCCGTTCCTGCTGCTGCATGGTGTGCAGGGAGGAGATTAAACCGCCCAGTGAGGCAATCAGCATAATATCTTTTTTTGATTTGTGTTCAATTTCATCCAGGTAGTTTTCCAGAAATTCAGCCTGTACGCTTAAATCATTGAAAATACCCAGGTGATCCTGCAGTGCTTTTAAATGACGGCCGGCAATTTTAACCTGCTTTTTATTAAACAGGCTGCCGAAAAAATACAGCAGGTAGCGAAGTTTTTTACAGTCAATGCGGATATTATGGATATCCTGGTCCGGCGTGTCATGGGTAATTTTTGCCGCCGCTTTCTGAATTCTTTTATAACGTTTCTGGATCTTGAGAACCGCCAGGTTGATAATCGGCTGTTCACTCCAGTGAGTTTCCAGGGCAGAATAACCATTTTTAAACCGTTCTTCCAGTTCTGTAATTTCCTGTTTATAAGCCCGACTGGACAGCCAGCGGGCAATACGTCTGACTTCTGTGGTACGGGACTGCTCAAAATCATTAAACATGGGCAGCAGACCATCCCTCAGACTGGGTGGAAGCAGAGCCATATAGCGTTCCTTGTCCAGAATAAAAACATCCAGATCACGCAGGTGATTGGTTTCACTGGCCAGGGCACCAAAACGCTGTTTAAGCTCAATAACATCCTTGGGAGGAAAGACTTCCTTTAACTGGGCCACGGCCGCTCTGACCATGCGCAGAGCTACCCGATAATGATGTAAAAACTCGGTGTCTATATCCTTGATAATTCCGGGTTCGGTCTGACGTTGTTTGTCTATCATTATAGAAATAATGACGCTGGCCGCTTCCCGGGAGGACATTTGCGGATCCAGATCCAGTCGGGGTTTGATATTAAATGGTTTCGGTGTTACTCCCAGGGCG
>JALVDE010000385.1 GCA_027009375.1 Gammaproteobacteria bacterium | reverse complement strand
CCGGCCGTCCAGACTGATAGCCAGGCTGGTTACCGGTTTATCATGGGCTTCAAACTGACTGATAATACTACCGTTCTGGATGTCTCTTATTATCAGGCTATTGCTGTTTATGGCCGCAGAAATAAAGTGTTTACCATCCTGGGTTATAAGCAGGTGGCTGATAGCGGTGGTATTGTCAGAATAATCAGCCGTTAATTCCCCGGTCAGTAAACGCCATAGGAAACAGCCGCCCCGGCTGTCGGCTGAAACAACAAAACGTCCATCCGGCGTCAGATCAAAACAACTGATGCCAGCATTATGCTGATGAAAGGATGAATAATATTCGGCACTGTTAATATCCATTAAATGGATATCCTGTTCCGATGCCAACAGTAATGAGCGATCGTCAGCCGTTAATTTTATTCGTGTTACGGGTTTGCTGAGATTAATAATTTCATGGCCTGAAAAGCTCTCAGCCTGCCATTGTCTTATTATCCCCTGTTGATCTGCAGAGTAAAAACTATCTGTTTTCAAACTGCTGCAAAGGCTATTAATTCGATAAGCCGAGATTTTTTCTTCCCGATCCTGCCAGGCATTTTTAAGGGCCAGCCTTGGCAGCTTCTGATACAGGGATGCCCAGTCATTATAGGCTTTTTTATCCTGCTCATAGCCCGGAATAGTTCTGGCCTGTTCCAGTTCTCTGCTGGCCTGTATAAAGTTTTTCTGATGCTGTTTAGCAGCAGCTGACTTAATCAGTTGCAGATACTGTGCCTGAAATTTATCGACTTCATAAGCGGATTGCGGGACAGAGAAAAGCAGCCTCGCCTGGTATCGATAAGGATTATTAACTTCAAGTATTGCCAGTCCCTTACGGCTCGTAACCAGTACAAACTGTTCAGAGTCATTCAGGGACAGTTCCAGCACCGGTCCCTCAAAATGATGCAGAGTAAAAGATTTTCCGCTATTTAAATTCCAGTAACGCACCACTCCATCACTGCTACCGGAAACAGCATAAAAATGTTTTCTGGAAACTGCAATGCAGTTGACTGAACCTTTATGGCCCTTTAGTACTCTCTGTGACTGAAGTTTAAGTTTTTTTAAATTTTCCTGTTCCAGAAACCATATTATTAAAGCACTATCTTTTCCAGAAGAAAGCAGCATCGTCTCATTGATCCAGAGCGCACTGGAAACTTCATGTTCATGTCCACGCAGGATCAATTCAGTACGGCCATTACTGGTATCCCAGATTCTCAGTACTTTATCTGCACCTGCAGAAAGCAGTTTTTTTCCACAGGGAGAGAAACTGACATCATTAATAACACCGTCATGCCCTTCACCATAAAAGGCCTGTATCGGGCTGGCCTTATTAATATCCCATAAATAAAGTTTTTTCTCCTGTGCCGCCGTAATTAGAAAGTTACCACAGGGAGAAACCTGCAATGCATTTATTGAGCTTTGATGTGCAAACCAGACATTAATCTGCTTCCTTAATTTTTCATCCCATACCCGGATATTTCCCTGTTGTGAACCAGAAACAATCAGTCCATATTTCGAAGCATAATCTAAGGCGGTAATTTTTACTGTATGCCCCTGCAGTACACTCAGTTGTGTACCCGTCTGCAAATGCCATAGTACAATCTGGTTGGCCTGTGAAAAAATCAGTTTATCATCATCTTTTGCAAAATCAGCTCTGCTGATATTTTTCTCCGGCAATCGATATAACACTTCATAGCCGGGTAAATAAACCCTGACAGCCTGTTTAAATGACAGCGGCAGAATACCGCTGTCATGAATCATTTTATAAAATTCAAGAGCACGTTTTTTCTGCCCGCTTTTCTGTAATGCCAGAGCAAATGCGGTGATGGCATAAGGATCATTTATTTTTCCTTCTACCGATGGCTGTAAGCTTTGTGCAATATACTGCCAGTGCTCAGGATCTTTTGCCAAACGATAATAAGCACATAGAGCCAGACCAAATTCAGGACTATAATCATTATCCGGTTTATCCGGCAGACTGGAAAATTTAACTCTGGATGTTTGGCTAAGGGCTTTTTTCTGGCTAATGGTTTTTTCCGGGCTAATGGCTTTTTCTTTATGGCTAACCGGGTTAACAAGCAGATTAATGGCCCTGTCATATTGAGAAAACTGCAAATAAAGCCGGGCCAGGGCTTTGTACTGAGATTTATCATGGCTGTTATTGAGCTCATGCCTGTCTTTATTCAGCAGAGCGGATAACTTTTCAAACAGAAGCACTTCTTCCAGCCCCTGTTCCTGCCATTGTATGAGAGACAGGTTATAAATACTTTCAAAATGCTGAGGTTCAATGGCCAGCGCTTTCTGCCATAATTTCAGTGCCTCTGAACTGCGGCCCAGATCCACCAGGGATATCGCCTGGTTATTATAAGATGGAGCAGTTTCACTGCCCAGCTGCGGTGGAACACGGTTGTAGGCCCTGCCATTCAGGTGCCGGTAAACAGAAATAAGTTCCTGTGCCAGTACCAGCATATTTTCAGGACGTAAACTCTCCTCTTCCTCAAAACACTGAGAGATTATCTGTTCCAGTTCAACCGGTATATTTTCAACAGCTGGCTCTGCATCCAGCGACTGTTCCAGGTAAGCTTCCAGAACACCCGGTGCCACCGCACCTGCTTCCCATGAGCAGTAACCCAGCAGCATTTCCAGAACACAGACCGCCCAGCTCCAGATATCTGTGCGGTGCGTCAGTGGTTTACCGGCCAGCTGTTCCGGAGAGGCATAAGCAGGCGTCATGCCTACACTGCTCATATCATTATCAGCCTGTTCAATATTCTGCAATGCATTTGTCAACCTGGCCAGGCCGAAATCAGTAATTTTTACCACGCCGTCAGCACTGAGCATCACATTAGCCGGTTTAATATCCTGGTGGACCAGGTTCTGCTTATGCGCAAAATACAGGCCCCAGGCAAACTGGATGGAAATATCCAGGATACGGTTTAAAATCTGCTTTTGCTCTCCCTGATACAGCATCCGGCTAGTGATCTGTTGTTTTAAATCCCCGCCATCGACATATTCACTGAAAATCTGCGGAACACTATTGATTGTCCGGACATAATAACAATTAACAATATTTGGGTGTAATGGCAGATTTACCCAGGTTTCAGCTTCCTTAATAATATTTTCTGCCCCCACGGAAAGTGCTTTGGATTTAGGTGTTTTCAGGGCCAGGTCCAGTGCCCAGTGCTGGTGCCTGACCTGGTAGACCTTACCAAACTGGCCTTCCCCCAGCAGGGCTTTAACCTGGTACATATCCAAAATGACATCACCGGGCTGCCAGTCTGATTCACTGTTCGGCTTATTACGGACATGCTGCAGCAGATATTCACTGCCAGAACCAATGGCTTTAGCTACAGCGGAAAACGTCTGTGGAATGCTTTCCTGCGAGGCTGATTCAGACTGTTTGCTTTGCGCTGGTTCTGCCATACGGGTTTCCTGCGGCAGATCACCACTGCCGGCAAGCTCCTGGGGTACAGCCAGACGGGTTTCCTGGGGCATTTCTATAGCCTGCTGATCATTTGCCTTAAAACGGGACTGACACTTTTTACAGACTACTTTACGGTTACGGAAATGTTCCGGGATATTGGAGTATTGTGTCTGACATTGAGGGCAGCGGATTTTCATTTATGTCCCAGGCTGAAAATTTGGCATATTGAGTTAACAAATAGTCAAGTTTTACCAAATAATCAACTATTTAGCTTTATAAACCTCCCTTTTATCCTGACAGCTAGAAATACGTCACTGTTTAATCATTAATTAAAAGTTTCAATAAAAAATGACAATAAAAAATCGCAATAAAAAGTTCCTGTAAAATGAAACACATTGAAACAATTGCCAGAGTATTTCCTGTAACTTCATTGCTTTTAATTTGCTATGATGAAACAACCTGTACTTACAGGAATAATGACATATTGATTAATACCTGAAATCCGCTGGAACAGCCATGCAAAACCCGTTTAAAAAAGCCTATATTCTTCCTGTTATTATTGTGGCAGCCATCGCACTGGTGGTTTTTAAAGTTAAAACCAGACCGGAGATAAATCACCAAGCGCTCTCATTTCCCCAACGTACCGTGGAAGTTATCGAATTACAGAAAATTCCTTTTCGAAACCGTGCCACGGCTTACGGTTATGTTGAGCCGGCTGTCACGCTTAAGTCTAAAGCCGAAGTCAGCGGTAAAATCATATACATTCATCCACGCTTAAAAAAAGGTGCCAGCCTGCCTAAAGGCACGGTAGTACTGCGTATTGAACCCACTACTTTTGAATTTTCCAGGGATCAGAGCGAAGCGGTTTTAAGCAGCAGTCAATATTCACTTAAACAACTGGAAGTTGAGGAAAAAAGTACCCTGCGTTCCCTGAAAATTGCCGAAAAAAAACTGCATATCGGACAAAAAGAACTGGCCCGTTTAAAACGTCTGGCTAAACAGAACCTGATTTCCCGCTCCTCCTTAGACGATGAGGAACAGACCGTATTACAGCTTCGTCAGCAGGTAGAGGATCTGCAGGGTAAGGCAGCCGGTTACAGCAGCCGAAAAAATGCTCTGCTCAGCCAGATCAGACAGTCCCAGACACAACTGGATCAGAGCCGGGACACCCTGGGACGGACTGAAATAAAGCTGCCCTTTGATGCCCGCATTGGCACGGTTTCCGTTGAAAAAGGCGAATACATCAGTACCGGCAATGTGCTGTTTGAGGCTCTGGGTACGGATGCGGTGGAAATTAATGCCCAGCTTCCGGTCAGGCAGTTTTACTCCCTGGTGCGGGGATTAAGAAACAAAACCATCAGTATGAAAAGTTCCGAGGCACTGCAGGCTGAACTGGCCAAAATGAACCTGCAGGCCATTGTTACTCTGGTGGGATATGATGAACAGTTCAGTCAGTGGCCGGCCGACATTCTGCGTATCGGTGAATCCATTGATCCGCAGCGGGATACTATAGGTCTGGTGGTCTCGGTTAAAAACCCTTACGACAATATCATTCCAGGTAAGCGTCCCCCCCCTGTTAAAAGGCATGTTTGCTGCTGTTAAGTTTTATACTCCGGTCAGAAAGCGGCTGGTGATCCCTAGAAAAGCCGTTCATCAGGGTCGTGTTTATATGGCTGGTACAGATAACAAACTGAAAATTCAACCCGTAAGCATTACCCATCACCTTGGCCCCCTTGTTGTGATTAAAGAAAATGATCCGCTTAAACCGGGACAGAAAATTATTATTACCGATATTTTGCCGGTATTTGAAGATTTGCCGCTGAAACCGGTTATCGCCAGGGAATATCAGCAATGGCTGGCAACTGAAGCACTGGGTAAACAACCATGATAAGCTATTTTGCCCGCCATCCGACCCTGAGCAATATTCTCATGATGGCCATTATTGCTCTGGGACTCTATTCCCTTAAAGGTTTAAACAAGGAATCTTTTCCTCAGTTAAAACCCAGCAAGGTACAGATCAATGTGGTTTACCCCGGGGCCAGTCCGGTTGATGTAGAAGAGGGGATCTGTAAACCCATTGAGGATGCCACCGACGGGATCAGTTTTTTAAAAGAACAGATCTGTGATGCCCGTGACAACCTGGCCGTGTTTACTCTGGAAATGCAGGAACAGGGTGATATTGGTGAATTTACCGATGATATCCGTACCGCTATTGATGGCATTCAGAACTTTCCTGATAACATTGAGGATCCGGCCATTAAGCAGTTGGGACGGGTCAACCCGGTCGCCAATATTGCCATTACTTCCGACAAACTTACCCGCAGCGAATTAAAGGCTCTTGCTGAATATTACCGGGAACAGCTTATTGCCATGCCGGAAATCCCCATTGTAGAAGTGGCCGGTTTTTCCACGCATCAGTACCAGGTGCTGATACATCCTGACACCCTGAAAAAGTACCAGCTAAGTATCAATGACATTGCCCGGCTGATCCAGACTCAGGCTCTGGAATTGCCTGCCGGAGTACTCGAAGCCGAAGAAACCACCTATCAACTGCAGTTTGATAATGCCAGAAAAACCCCGGCAGAACTGGCTGATCTGGTGATTATCAATACCCCGGAAGGCGGTGAAATCAGGCTGGGCGATCTGGCCGAAATACGAGACACCTTTGAAAAACCGGAAGAACATATTGAGCTGAATGGTAAACCGGCCGCACTGCTGAAAATAAGTAAAAACACCATAGATGATACCCTGAAAGTGGCCGATGCCCTGGCCGCTTTCGTAGAGCAGGAAAACCAGCGACTGCCAGCCACAACCCGGCTGACCATTGTTAATGACAACTCCACTTCAGTGCGTGACCGGCTGCGTTTACTGCTTAAAAACGGCTGGCAGGGTCTGATACTGGCCACCCTGATGCTGCTGCTGTTTTTTTCCTGGCGTTATACTTTCTGGATTGCCATGGGTCTGCCGGTGTCTTTTCTCGGTGGTTTAGCCATTATGTCAGCCTTCGGGATCAGTATTAATATGATCTCCATGGTAGCGCTGTTAATGGCCATTGGTATTTTAATGGATGATGCCATTGTCCTGTCGGAAAATATTGATCATGAATACCGCAAAGGCAAGTCCCCGCTGGATGCCGCCATTGACGGTACAAAAAAAGTTTTTCGCGGGGTATTTTCCTCCTACCTGACCTCCGCCTTTTTATTCGGCAGCCTGCTGATGATGAAAGGCGATCTGGGACAGATACTGGGGGTACTGCCAGTGGTATTATTGTCCATTTTAACCATCAGTCTGATTGAAGCCTTTCTGGTTCTGCCCCATCATTTAAAACAGTCCCTGGAACACCGGAAACAGAACAGAATACCGGCATGGCGTAAAACATTTGAGGCCGGTTTTGCAAAACTCAGACAGAAAGCGGGACAGGCGGCACACACCGCCATAAAATTTCGTTACCTGACCCTGGCACTTGCCATTGCCCTGTTTATTCTGTCTGTCGGCCTGATTGCCACCGGTATGGTCAAATTCAAGGCCTTCCCCGATCTGGAAGGCAATAACATTGAAGCGAGGCTCCTGCTGCCGCAGGGAACACCACTGGAAAAAACCGAGCAGGTGGTGGCCATCCTGTTAAATTCTCTGCAAAAAACCAATGAGCAGCTCAGTCAGAAAGAGTCTGAAGCTCTGGTAAAAAATGTTCAGATCACCTATGGCCAGCATGCCGATGTGCCTGAAAATGGTACCCATCTGGCCAGTCTGAGTATTGACCTGCTCAATACCGAGAAACGTCACACGCTTATGGCAGAACTGATTGAGCAGTGGAAAAAAAACACCCCGCCCCTGCCGGATGTTCTGAGTATTCAGTATAAGGAACCCAAAGTCGGGCCTGCCGGCCGGGCCATACATATTCGCCTGAGCGGTCACGATCTGGATGCGCTGTCCAAGGCTTCCTGGGAGGTACAGAACTGGCTCAGAGGCTATCCCGGTATTTATAATATGCTTGATGACCTGCGTCCCGGTAAACCCCAGTACACCATACAGCTTAAACCCGGTGCCCTCAATGCCGGTATTGATTCTGAACTGATTGCCCGGCAGCTACGTTCTTCCTACCTGGAATATAAAATTTCCGAAATCTACAATGGCCGTGAGCCTTATGAAATTATTGTCAAACTGAACAGCCCTAAGGATAAGGCTCTGGAAGATTTTGATAATTTAACGGTCTTTTCCAGAACCGGCCAGGAGCTGCCTTTAAGCAGTGTGGCTGATATTAAGGAAGAACGGGAATTCTCCCGTATTGAACGCATCAACCATAACCGCACCATAAATATTTATGGCGACGTTAATGCAAAAGTGGCCAATACCAACCAGATCATCGCCTCTCTACAGAAAGACTTTTTGCCACAGCTTAAAAAACGTTATCCTGATATTCATTTCAGCTTTAAGGGTGAAGTGGAGAAAGGTACTGAAACCAAACTCTCTATCCTGTCCGGGTTCGGACTGGGGCTGTTTGCGGTATTTTTACTGCTCAGTCTGCAGTTCGGCAATTACCGGGAGCCTGTGGTCGTCATGATCAATATTCCTCTGGCACTGATTGGTGCCATCTGGGGGCATTTAATTATGGGGCTGGATTTTACCCTGCCCAGTATGATTGGTTTTGTCTCCCTGGCGGGTGTAGTGGTCAATGACTCCATATTGCTGGTGGAATTTGTAAAAATCCATGTGGCACAGGGCATG
>JALVDE010000384.1 GCA_027009375.1 Gammaproteobacteria bacterium | reverse complement strand
TAATCGCTTAAAAAAGAATATTGAACAGGTCAATCAATATGAAATAATTGGTGAAAGTAAGGCCGTTAAATCTGTTTTCTCATTGCTTGATCGTATTTCAGATTCCAATGTAACCGTTCTGCTCAGAGGAGAAACCGGAACCGGAAAAGAAGTGTTTGCCCGAGCTGTTCATAAAAACAGTCAGCGTAAAAATGCCGCTTTTGTAACACAAAACTGTGCTGCACTGCCGGAAAACCTGCTTGAAAGTGAATTATTCGGATATAAAAAGGGCGCTTTTACCGGTGCCGTTCAGGATAAAACCGGTCTTTTTGATCAGGCCAACGGTGGAACACTGTTTCTTGATGAAATCGGCGATATGCCGGTTAACCTCCAGGCCAAGGTATTGCGTGTTATACAGGAGCAGGAAGTCCGTCCACTGGGTGCTGACTGCAGTCATAAGGTGGATGTCAGAATTATTGCAGCTACTCACTGTGATCTGGAAGAAAAGATTTCTGCCGGGACATTTAGACAGGATCTTTACTACCGGCTGAATATCTTTCCCTTAACCTTACCCAGACTTAAAGATCGTGAAAATGACGTGGTACTGTTAATTCATCATTTTGTCAGTCAGTATAATAAACTCTATCAAAGGGAAATAGATACCATTTCTCCAGGTGTTATCGATTGTCTCAGCCGTTATGACTATCCTGGTAATGTACGGGAACTGCAGAATATTGTTGAGCGTGCGGTATTACTCTGTCATGACCAGCATATTCTTATGGAAGAACATCTGCCGGTAGAAATTACCCGAAAACAACCTCAGACTGATTCTGCTGACACGTTATTTGATGATTTTTTTGATCATACATTTGATCACCATTTTGCACATGATATTAACAATTCTATAGACAGCAAAGTGAATAATTTATTTAATGGAGATTCTCTTAAAACCATCATTCGTCGCTATGAAGCAAGCCTGATCAGGTCACGTTTAAAAGCCAATGACTGGAACCAGACTGCAACGGCTCAAATGCTAAAAATGCCCAGACGTACTCTGGTTGAAAAAATTTCAAGATTGAATATAGAAATACCAAAACAGACATGAAATTTTTGTAAAAAAAGTTATAATACTTAACCACATATGGATATGTAAATACGGATATAATTACAATGGATTTGCTACTGGAAATAATCAGTCATCAGCGTCACTCTTTACCTGCTGAACATACTCAATACACTTTTAGCACAGCCGGAGGTACAATCGGCCGTAACCAGAACTGCAACTGGTGTATTGATGATCCTGAGCGCCTGATTTCAGGCAGTCACTGTTCAATTGTTTTTGAGAATAATCAGTTTTATATTCATGATACCAGTACCAATGGACTGTTTATTAATGATCAGCCTAATCCCCTTGGCAGCGGGATTCATACTGTTACCAATGGAGATTTGCTGTCATTAGGTCAGTATCAACTCCGTGCCACACTGATAGTCCACCAGGAAAGAGCTGTTTACAGCTCAGTCAGCCAGGGCGAACAGTCACATAATCCTACCCACGGGATTCAGCCTGTACCTGATAATGTCTCATTATTTCCAGAAACCACTGTACAGGAGCTTGATCCGCTTGCTTCATTTGAACAATCTTCTTCTGTACCAGGTCGTCTTAATAATCACGATATTCTTGCAGAACCTGATCCGGTTAATGGTTTATTAAATTCGGCAGCTTTTAATCAGTCCTATGTGGATTTACCCAATGCCATTCCGGAAGACTGGCATAGTGATTCTCATACGAACACTGAACATTCTGTAAGTACTCAGGCTGTACCGGAAAAACAGCCAGTGACAGTGCAGCGGGTCGGAAACTTTGAAGATTTTAATAAAGATTATCAGTCATCCATTGCTGTTGAAAATCAGGTGCTGTCACCAGTTCAGGAACAATCGTTTAGCGGAGTTCAAAACAAAAATGAGGATGCTGATTTTAAAAACACTGTTCATAGTCAGGACCAAACCGCTGACAGCAGAACCCCAGTCATGCCAGTTGCTCCTGAAACTCATAATCAAATAAATAACTA
>JALVDE010000383.1 GCA_027009375.1 Gammaproteobacteria bacterium | reverse complement strand
CAGCTTTACCAGTAACTGACCGGCATTTACCCTGTCACCCGCCCGAACCGGAGCCGATTCAATATAGCCGTCAAACGGAGCAGAAATCATTCTGATCATTTCACCTTTTAAAATAGCCTGCGCATTAACCTGATATTCTATTTTAACCAGGGCCAGGATAAGGCCGAGTGCAATAAAACTGATAAGCGTTATTTTCCGACCATAATATTTACGACCAAACAGGCGTTGCAACTGCATATTGACAGAGTCATAACATTTAAGAAGAATATTTCTGTCTCTTGATTTTTTATCATCCAGTACTGGAGCCAGAACCTGTAGAATATCATTGACCAGTTCCTGTTCCAGTTCGGAAAAAGGATTTTCCGCTTCACGCTCCAGACAGACCGCCCCAAGATAATGTTCATTATGATACATCGGTACGGTTAATACATTGCTAAGCTGATGCGACTTGATCATATGAGCATGTGCCGGATAAGCTGCACTTGCCTTACCGGTACAGATAATACTTTCTCGCATCATAACAGCTTCAGACATAGCATCCTCAATAGCCCGAACCAGGTTCATCTTGTTTACCTGCTGGGTTTGATGAGAAATAGCCGTCACTTTCATGCGTTTCTGCTTCCAGCCGACAGCTACCCAGTTACAGTGAAAACGGGCAGCCAGCATAGAAACCAGCCTTTGAGATGCACTGAAAAATTGTTGCTCTGCTGCAACTTCAGTTAATAATTCTACTGAATGTCTAAAACTTTCCAATTGTCGGAACTGAGAATCCACCCGTCGACGTTGAAACAGCAGTTCCAGTATGCCACTGCCCCAACGTAGTTGGTGCATGACGTTATTAACAATAATTTGATCGGAAGTTTTCAGGGACAGGGCGACTACAGCCTGTAATTTATTCTGAATAATAAGGGGAAAAGCCAGTGCAATAGAATGGGAAGACAAGTTAACAAGCTGCGGTTGGAGTTCCTCAATGACCTGATTGACAATCTCCAGCAGTTCAGAAGTATCACCGCCTTTTTCCGCACCTTTTTTTTCAACCCATTGTGCCACTGGTTTGAGCTGGTTGTTCTGTTCATCCAGCGTGAGCAGTAAAATACTGCGTAAATGATTAATAAACCCTGACTGTAAAGCCAGCCAGGATTCAAGCTGCTGCTGCAGTGGAGCGTCCTGTAACTGTTGCCAGTGATCAATTGGTATTGATTCTAAAGGCTTATCGTGAATGCTTTTGGTTGAATCAGGTTCGTTATTCGTAGACTCAGACACCAGTTTTCTCAGGTTAAATAGCAATGTGGCTGATGATGGTATTAGCCACATTGCTCATTATTAAAATAAATAAAACTTATGGGATGAGTATTCTTCAGTGGGCAGTATCAGTTCCTGCATCATCTGGTACCGCAGGGCGTGTTAATTCAATTTCACCATAGGTGTTCTCATATTTTTCTACTGAGGCTTCTAACAGCTTTAGCAGTCGTTTGGCACTTTGAGGACTGACTATAATACGCTGACTTAAGTCAATAACCAGATCGGTTTTTGCCTGGTGCCAATTGCGGTGTGTGCCGAAAACAAAGTTAAATTCTTCACGGGTAGTAGAAACATTACAGACATTGGCATAGGATGTGGTCATTTTAGTATCATCCCATACAATTCTCGGCGCCCGAACTTTTTTCTCTGTATTGGATTCTGTTTGTTTTTGTTCTTCAGAAACTTCCTGGTTGGACATATTTTCTCCTGGTTTATAGTTTATAAATTAGTTATTAGCATAGCAGTTTAATAGTTTAATTCCAGCTCTTAAATTTTTGTTTTTTCTGTTTACGGTTAAGTGAATCCAGGTCATCTCTGGAAACTCTGATTCCCGGTGATTGCACAGCATGTGTTACAGCCCCAAAACCAAAAAGCGCCCCCATTAACTGAGACACATTATGTGTTTCATGTTCCGCGTCCGGTACAGCCTGACTATCAACAGGCTTGTTATTATCCTTACCTTCTTTCTGCAGGTTTTGTTCCTGTTCCTTATCCTTAACGCATTCCATGTCATCATCAGCACACTCATGACCATCAGCGGCGGTTGGATCTGCTTCCAGTAGAAGATTGAAAGCTTCAACGGAATCTACTTGCGCCTGAGCAATTAACAGGGAATTGGTGAGCGCCTGTGATTCATCAAATATCACTGGAGCTTTATCAGCACCGGTATGCTCCTGTGTTATCACGCCCTGTGCGCCAAATGCCCTGGCACTACCAGATAACGCTGTAGAACTGATCAGGTCGTACAGAGTTGAACCTATTAAATCAATTCCTCCTCTTGCCGCCTTATTCAATTGTACCAGTTCATCCCCGGCAAATCTGACGAGACCGTATTCACCAATAGCAATATCATTAACCAGATTAATCCACATATCATCGCTGCCGGCACCGCCCAGAACGATATTTAAACCACCACCCTGAGTATAAAGACTGTCCGGACCACCCTGAAAGGGATCAAGCGTCCTGTACAGCCTATTAAAGCCATCAGATGCATAAAGCCCCTGATCTCCTATCAGGGCATCGTTACCTGTGCCTCCGTAAAGAGCATCATTAGCCATACCTCCGAAAAGGATATCATTTCCACCATCCCCTCTGAGAGTATCATTACCGCCAGATACAATGGAGCCGGTTTCAGCGCGAGTTAATAAAGCATTTTCAATACTGCCGTCAGAACTGTTCAGTTCAAAGCGTCCCAGGTCGCCAATAATAGCATCATCACCCTGGCCGCCTGATAAAGTATCATTACCCAGGCCGCCAAGGATCAAATCATTACCTGCTGCACCTTCAATACGGTCATTACCTGTTGTATCGTAAATGTTATTTGCTATTATTATCTGAGATCCGTTAAACAGCATCTTGCCCTGATCCCCAATAACAGCATCACTGCCTTCACCAGCATAGATTTGATCGTTGCCGCTTCCCCCTATAACCCAGTCATTACCCCCTCCGGAATAAATAATATCATTACCACTAAACTCAGGTCTGATTGAGTTTATAACCCAGTTAACATCACCCGGGTAACCAGAAGTCTGACCTTCATCACCAATAATTTGATCAATTCCATCACCGGAATAGATTTTATCATCACCGGCATTACCAATAACAATGTTATCTCCCTGCCCGGCGTCAATAAGATCATCTGCCTGGCCACCCAGGATATAATCGTTATCTTCATTACCTCGCAGAATCAGGCCAAGCCAGGAGCGGTAGCCATTGATAAAATCATCGCCCTGTTCACCTTCAATAGTCAGTGACGCATCCAGATCAGGTGACAGCTCTCCAACTGTTATTTGATCATCTCCGGCTCCAGCATAAACAAAGGTATGTGTACCTGCACCATTAAAGATATCATTTATCTCCACCCGGTCATTATTCTGACCTAAAGCAAAGCCCAGACCGGAAGTATAATTACCGTTTTCTGCACGGTAACGGATATCAGCTGGGGCAAGACCCTGTACCAGAATATCATTATTATCCTGACGCATAATTATACTTTCTGCGTTAGTTTCTTCCAGATCACTGATCAATAACTGGTTATTTCCAGCAGATGCATTAATAAACAGGCCGCCTTCAATACCATCCAGATCACCACCAAGCAAGCGGGCATCAGAGCCACTTATCAGGTTCTGTGCAGAGCGGTCAGCCTGTGAACTGACATAAATAGAATCATCCGCATTACCTGTATCCAGATACACAAGTGTTCCGGCCAGAGTTGCTGTAATATTGGCAATGTCGTCCCCAGTACCGGTATCCACATATAGAGTTTCATGGGACAGTAATTCCAGATGGAGTTCATTCTGTACAGCTTGTTCTGTTCCACTGTCCGTTATCTGATATTGTGTAAACTGACTATCTAACAACTGGCTGACAGAAGTAGATTTAGTTGAAAAATCCACCTGCGAGCTATCAGTCAGGTGGGTGAGATCAAAATTAACATTGTCTGTACCTGCTCCCGTATCTACAGTTACATTTTTAACCATTGAAGGTGCTTTAACAGTAAGCTGATCATCCGTACTGCCGGTATTAATTTCAATATTTTCAATGCCTTTTGTCCATAATCCGGATTCTGTTCCACCGAATATCACATCATAGTAATCATAATTATCATTGTCGCGTCCAGTAACAAAGTCGGATTTAACAATGACTGTTTTGCTGTATTCAGTAAATAATTGATACTGTTCTGCAATACCCATCTCATTATAAACAGCCTGTATATAGACTTCTTCAGGCAAACCGGATTTTGTGGTTGTAAAAATCAGGCCTTCCTGAATAGGCAGCTGGGCATCGCTGACAGCTACCTGATTAAGTCCATTACGGATCAGGTTGTCAATACTAAGCTCATTAAACTGAGGTATGTCAGCACCGGTTCCCATAATAGCCTGGTAATATGCTGACCAGTTATCCTGTGTTATATAAACACCATTTTCCAGTAAGGAATATTGCTCAACAGAGTCCATACCGCTAAGGCGATTTATGGCCATGGCTTCCAGAATTTTACTGCCATTAGCATCAACACCATAAAACGGCAGGGTGTAATAACCATCATTGAGGCTGTCAAGCAACTGTTGTGCAGCCGCTTTTATTTTTTCCTCATCTCCCAGAGCACTTTGACCTTTATAATCTTCCAGACGTATACTGGCAGACTGCAGACTACCCTCTTTCAGATAACTTACATCGATTTGCCTGAGTTTTTTACCTGAAGGATTATTAAGTGGCGTGGATTTTTCTCCTCCTGCCTGCACAAAAGCATCCCACAGCTGATAAGACTCTGAACCGGTATCATAAATATCAGCCGAGTATTTATATTCGGCCCTGATTGATGCAAAATTTATAGATTCGGGCTGATATACTTTTAGAGTGATATTATTCTTATAATTATTGTTATTTAAATAGTTTCTTACTTCGTCAATATTTGCAAAGGTATTACCTACCTGACGCTCTAGCTGTAATGTAACCTCCAGGTTATCAACCTGATTATCAAGCATTTGATTAAGCACACCGGGATTTGTCGTAACATTGATTGTTTCGAGCGTTTCTATTAATACATCCTGTTCTGTTTCACTCAGTTGACTGACAACAGAAGGGTTATAGTTATAATCACCACTTAAGAGAAACTGCTGATCCAGCTCAAAAGTCTGTGCGGTATCATTCTGGGCATTAATAACCAGAGTATCAGAACCACCGACACTGTCAGTAATTTCTACAAAACCGGCAATAGCTGAAAGATCATGGGTTTCAGGCATAATGCGTTCACTGCTCTGAAGTCCGGGCAATTCAAAACGATAGGCAAACTTACCGGTAGCTGAACGGGTGGCATAATGTTCCACAATCGCATCTTCACGCAGATCATCTTCACCGTTAATGGCAAACAGTAAATCAACAGCTTTATACCAGCTTTGCTGGTTATACTGGGCATCACCTAATGAATCAATCCAGTTTAAATAACTCTTGTCAGAATCAGGACCGAAATTAAAGGCCGCAGCATCCACTCTACTGCTGGTTTGATCAACATCATTTATAAACATATCCGGAACATAACCGCCGGCAACCGTCAAAGCTTTACCCTGTAATGCAGCGCGGATACCATTCATCAGATAATGATTAAAACTTTTCTGTAAGTGTGCGAAACCACCATTGTCATTTCCGCTAAAAGATGGTGGTGCCAGGTTGAGAAGAAATTCAGGTGACCATTTTGCACCATCCAGCAAGGTTGCTGCATCACGTGAATAAAAATCTGTTTTTATGTCCAGAGGTGTTGTCCAGCGCCAGATATAATTCAGCCAGTTAACACTCCAGCTAAACTCCTGGTATGAAGGTGGCAAATAAGGATCAACCACATTATAAAAAGGCTCAACAGTATTCTGAAAATAGTCATTATAGAGATTAATAGCGGCTTGATTCCCGGAACTGTCCACCTTGTCTTCTGCAGTATACAAATTATTTAACTGCCATTGCTGAGAATTGTTTTCTTCATTCTCCTGAATCATTCCCCTGGCAAACAGGCGCATGGAGTTAAGAATATTATAAGTCAGCAGTTTCTTATGCTCCTCACTAATAACCGTATCATCCGCAATTGAGCCTCCGAACAGGTATTCATAAAAGTCTTTCAGTTTTCTGTCATTAGCTTTTAAATGTCCCAGGTTCTGAGGTTTTATAACAATGGGATCATAAGCAAACTCAGGCATATTAAGCGGATCAATTTGCAGGTCATAATAACTGTGTTCAACCACTTCTGTGTAGGAGGAAGCAGGATAGGATACGCTAAATCTCTGTTCCTCTCCGCCAACGTAAACTATATCATCACCAAGACCGAGGTTCAGGGTCAGACTGACATCTTCCGGCAGACCATAAAGATAAACCGTATCATCTCCCTGCCCGGTAAGAACTGCTACATTTTCAACATTATCAAGTCCTTCCAGTATTCGACCTGTTCCCAGATCTTCGGACACGATATAAAGCCTGAACAGACCTGCAGCCTCATAGATATACACGGTATCGGACAGAGCAGTTCCACCCAGTACCAGGGTGTCAAAACCGCTGCCGCCGGAAATATTAACCCGGTTATTATTCACATAACTGATCAGTACATCTGATTCATTGCGAACTTTACCAGCCTGATCATAAGAGCCTGAAATATTAATTGTTTCAGCTTTTTCATCCGTAGAACTTACCTCGGAACCGTTTTTCTGTAACAAAGTTTTAAGAAAGAACCAGTCATTGCCTGACTCACCAAACAGATCAAGAATTCCGGTATTATGATTGACTTCAAAATAATCATTACCTGTACCACCAAAGATCCTGGTGTTATAGCTCACCCCGTCACTGATACCATCTGCACCATCAACTACAGTAATAGTACGTCCGTCTATTTCGGTCTGGATAGTTTTGAGCACCCTGCCAATAATAAAATCATCATTACCTTCATCACCATATATGGACATTGCTGACAGGGTATAATCAGAGACAAACATATCATTACCTTCTGCTCCATGCAGGACCAGGTTTTCTATTTCTGTATTATAGATAACTCTCTGGTAATCATCGATCCCCTGGAACAGGTCACTATTACTGGCCCTGGCTTCGGGCTGATCGCCACCTTTTTTCAGCTCATCCAGATCCACCCGGTCAAACAGAGTACCTGCATTTTCCTTAAGAGTACGGGTAACAATACCAAGGTTGTTCTGTTTATCCACATCAAGCTGGAAAAAGTCATTATTTTCATCACCCCATATGACCACTTCATCCACCTGGTTTCCAGTACCGTTGTCATTAATGCTGACAACCGATTGACCGTCAGGTATTCCGGATAACTGCATAATATAGGTATCCGCACCTTCACTGCCGTCCAGTACTGCGGTTTCAGTAAATTCATGAATGCGGAACAGGTTATTGCCACTGCCACCCGTTAAATACACTGACTCGAACAGGTGTTTAATATTCTCATCTTCATCTATAGGGGTTAAAGTTTCCGCTCCTGTAACAGGATCCTGGCTTACAATAATACCGCTGATCCTCAAACGGTTATCAGTCAGCTCAAAATTGAGATCCCGTTGTTCTATCAGGGCGTCATAACCACTGCTGTCAAAAAACACATCCACACCACCATCACCGGTAATAACATCATCACCACTACCACCATCAATAGTCTCTGCAAATCGTGAACCTATAATACGATCATCGCCGGCACCACCATCCAGGGTGAGTTTATCCACCAGACGCTCCTGAATTCCACTGGCATCTATTTTATCATTACCCTGATCTGCACGGATATTGATAATATCAGCACTGTTCTGAGGATCGGCATCACTGAGATCAATGCCCCTTACCGTAAATGAAACTCCTTTACTGCCATCTTCATTAGTCTGTTTAACCGACAGTGTCTGCCATTCATTAAAATCATCAGAAGTATCATCAGGTGTGCCTGCATCGTTTCTTAAATGGCTAAGGGTAAACTGATCATTATCCACTGTACCGCTAATGGTGAGTGTATCCTGATAATGATCAGGAGTAATCATATCCACCTTGAACCAGGCTGATTCACCCGTTGCCTGCATATTGCCATTTTCATCAGCTTCATAAACCGGACGCTGCTCAAGCACATCGGTCAATGTTTCCAGTACGGCTGTTTTCTGTGCATAAACAACCGAAGAGCCTGCGGTATTATCCTCTTTAAG
>JALVDE010000382.1 GCA_027009375.1 Gammaproteobacteria bacterium | reverse complement strand
AGCTGGTATCGTCTAATCCCAATTACAAAGAATTACCTAACCAGGAAATTCAGGTATTAATGCTATTAAGCGGCCGTACTGATGTGGCGGTAATGGATAAATCCATATTCCGGTTTTATAAAAACAAGCTGATCAGTGAAGGAAAAGTTTCCTCTAAGGTAGCAGTGGTTTTCAATAATCTGTTTGAACCAACCCGATATCGTACGGCTTTTATTGATCATCATATCAGAGATGCTTTTAATCAGGGACTGAAAATTCTTCGTGAAAGTGATCGGTATGATGAGATATATGAAAAGTATATCGTCAAATATTTTGAAATACCCCGTTAAAAAACATGCATTATAAATTTAATAAAAAGCATTCTATTTCCAGAAAACTGCTTAAAGTTGTTTTTACCATTTACTTTAGCCTGACGATTCTAATCACAGGTATCCATGTTATGGTGGAGTACGAATATACTAAAAATATTATTAACGATGAACTTAAGCGTCTGGAAAAAACATTTAAACCAGCCATTACTACGGCAATGTGGGAGTTAAATTCAGAACAGTTAAAGGCGCTGACTGACGGAATCTATAATCTGGCCATTGTTACCGGTGTGGAAATTACTGATAACGAAGGCCTTATAAAGGAAAAACGAGGCCGAGCTGTTGGTATTGATAAAGTTGATAATTCTGATCTGTTTTACTATCAAATGAAAATATACAGGGAATTTGATAATAAACTGATTTACCTGGGTAATGTACGTTTTTATTCTGACTCATCGGTGGTTATAAACCGGGTTAAAATGGGTTTTATGTTGATTCTGCTTAATGCAGTGATAAAAAGCAGTATTCTGATCATTCTGTTTCTGTGGGCCTTCCAGAAATATCTGTTTAATCCTATATCCAGACTGACTCAGCAGATTGAAAAAATTGACCTGAAAAATATCGGAGATATTCGTATAGACCTGAATATCAATGAAGAAAATGAATTAAAACGTCTGGAGATGAGTTTTAATCAGATGCTGACACAACTGCAGATTGATAGAGATTACTCTAATGATCTTCAAATGCAGCATCAGGACAGACTGGAACATCAGGTCATTAAGCGGACTCGTGAACTTGAAGAAGCCATTGAAGAACTCAATAAAATTGCTTTTAAAGATCCATTAACCCATCTTAAAAACCGCCGCAGCTTTTTTGAAGAGGGCAAAAACTATATGTCCATTGCCCGGCGTGTTAAGCAGCCTATGTCACTTTTAATGGTGGATCTTGATTATTTTAAAGCTATTAATGATACCTATGGGCATATTATTGGCGACAAGGTGTTAATTGATTTTGCTGAAAAAATTACAGACCTGTTACGCGAAAGTGATTTATTTGCCCGTATCGGTGGTGAAGAATTTACTATTATTTTAAATAATACCGATTGTCATGGTGCAAAAGTGGTGGCAGAAAAAATGTGCCGCCTGATTGAAAACTCGGTCTTTAAAGAAGAAGATGTTGAGTTATCTTATAATATCAGTATCGGTGTTACCGAGCTGGATGAGGACGATAAGCAGATAGATGATTTGATCCGGCGGGCGGATATTGCACTTTACCGTGCTAAGGAAGCGGGCAGGAACCAGGTTCAGCTTTATTGTGACTGAGTGGCCCCCCGTTGTTAATACACTGCTACCTTATAGGCTGTCAATAACCTTATTAAATGCATCAGCAGGCCGCATGGCCTGTTCAACTTTGCGCATATCCGGATGATAATAGCCATCCAGTTCAACCTTGTTGCCCTGAACAGAATTTAACGCCTCAATAATAGCCTGTTCCTGTTCTGCCAGTTGCTGATAAACCGGTTTAAACTGCTCAGCCAGTTCCTGGTCTACTGCCTGATTAGCCAGAGCTTCGGCCCAGTATAATGCCAGGTAAAAATGGCTGCCGCGATTGTCCAGTTCACCCACTTTTCGGGAAGGCGACTTATTATTTTCAAGAAATTTTGCTGTGGCCTGATCCAGAGTAGTGGCTAAAATCTGAGCTTTGGCATTATCAAACCGGTCAGCCAGGTGTTCCAGAGATACGGCCAGTGCCAGAAATTCGCCCAGCGAATCCCAGCGTAAATGATTTTCCTGCAGAAACTGCTGTACATGTTTGGGTGCAGATCCGCCGGCACCGGTTTCAAACAGGCCGCCGCCATTCATTAAGGGAACAATAGACAGCATTTTGGCGCTGGTGCCCAGTTCCAGAATAGGGAATAAATCGGTCAGATAATCACGCAGCACATTACCGGTAACGGAAATGGTGTCCTTGCCTTCCTTAATACAGCTCAGGGAAAAATGCGTGGCTTCCCTGGGTGACATAATACGAATTTCCAGGCCGCTGGTATCATGCTCCGGCAGATATAGTTCAACCTTTTTAATCAGCTCACGATCATGGGCACGTTGATTGTCCAGCCAGAAAATAGTCGGTAAACCAGTAGCCCGGGCACGGTTAACGGCCAGCTTCACCCAGTCCTGTATCGGCGCGTCTTTAGTCTGACACATGCGCCAGAGATCGCCGGCATCCACCAGATGTTCCAGCAGGGTATTGCCGTCTTTATCCTTAACCCGTACCACCCCGTTTTCAGGGATCACAAAGGTCTTGTCGTGAGAGCCGTATTCTTCGGCCTTCTGAGCCATCAGACCGACATTCTGTACACTGCCCATGGTACGTGGATCAAAGGCGCCGTGTTCCTTACAAAATTCAATGGTTTCCTGATAAACACCGGCATAGGAGCGATCCGGGATCAGGGCTTTGGTATCATGCAGCTGGCCGTCAGCGCCCCACATTTTGCCGGATGAGCGTATAGCAGCAGGCATGGAAGCATCAACAATAACATCACTGGGCACATGCAGATTGGTAATACCTTTATCACTATCTACCATGGCCAGTTCAGGACGGCTGTTATAGCAGGCTTTTATATCGCTTTTAATTTCATCCTGCTGCTGTTCAGGCAGAGACTGGATCTTGGTATATAAGTCGCCCAGACCGTTATTGGGGTCAATACCCAGTTGTGCAAAAAGCGCCTGGTATTTATCAAATACCTCTGCAAAATAAACTGAAACGGCATGTCCGAAGATAACCGGATCAGAGACTTTCATCATGGTGGCTTTTAAATGCAGTGACAGCAAAACACCCTGGTTTCTGGCATCTTCTATTTCCCGGACATAATAATCACGCAGGGCATTTTTGCTCATAACAGAAGCATCAATAATTTCCCCGGCTAACAAGGGCGCACTGTCCTTAAGAACAATATGTTTACCACTTTGAGTATCCAGTTCAATGGTATATTCAGTGTCTTTATCCAGGGTAACCGACTGTTCGCTACCGTAAAAATCTCCGTCAGACATACTGGCAACATGGGTTTTTGAGTCTTTTGACCATTCGCCCATAGAATGGGGATTATTACGGGCGTATTGTTTAACGGAAGGCGGTGCACGGCGGTCGGAATTACCTTCGCGCAGAACCGGGTTAACGGCACTGCCTTTTACCCGGTCATAACGGGATTTAATCGCTTTTTGTTCATTATTTTCCGGTGTTTCAGGATAATCCGGCAGGGCAAAACCCTGTGCCTGCAGTTCGGCAATGGCCGCTTTTAGCTGTGGAATAGAAGCACTGATATTAGGTAGTTTAATAATATTGGCCTGGGGCGTTTTAGCCAGTTCTCCCAGTTCAGCCAGAGCATCCGGTGTTTTTTGAGACTCAGTGAGTACATCGGGAAAAACCGCCAGTATGCGATGAGCCAGAGAAATATTTTTGGTTTCGATGTTAATACCTGCACTTTGAGTAAATGCCCTGATAATCGGTAGCAGGGACTGGGTAGCCAGTGCAGGGGCTTCATCGGTTAAGGTATAAACAATCGTTGGTTTGTTTGACATTAAAATCTCCGGCTTTTCTATACAGAGCGCAATGTTACAGGAAAATGGCAGTGAAGTTAATAAGAGAACGGTTATAAAGAACGAATAAAAGAAGCGAATATGTACATAAGGACGTGCCTGAAGGCACTAAAGATAAAATAAGAAAGTGGCGTCCCCTAGGGGACTCGAACCCCTGTTACCGCCGTGAAAGGGCGGTGTCCTAGGCCACTAGACGAAGGGGACACAGATAAACAGCTTATGGCTGCAAGTCTCTCTTCGCTGTGAAAACAGCTTTGGATGTTGTTTCTTGTCCAAACTCCTTTATTTATTCCGGAGAGATTCCAGAAAAGGAAATTGGTGGAGCTAAGGAGGATCGAACTCCTGACCTCTTCGCTGCCAGCGAAGCGCTCTCCCAGCTGAGCTATAGCCCCAAACAACAGGCGTGTATGATACTGGTAATAAAATAGATTGTCCAGAGAAAAAATTGATTTTTTTGGCTTTTTTTCCCGGCTTTATATATGAGTTTTTCTTTGTATTTGTAGAGTGCAGGCTAAGTTTGTAAAATACACCTCTTTTACCAATTTCTGAGAGAAATAATGACAGTCAAAACCCGCTTTGCGCCCAGTCCTACCGGTTATTTACATATTGGTGGTGCCCGTACCGCCCTGTTTTCCTGGCTCTATGCCAGAAAACATAAGGGGGCTTTTGTATTACGAATAGAAGATACGGACAGGGAACGCTCTACCCAGGAAGCCGTGGATGTGATTCTGGAAGGTATGCAGTGGCTGGGGCTGACGCATGATGAAGGGCCTTATTATCAGACGCAGAGAATGGATCGTTATAAGGAAGTTATTCAGCAATTGCTGGATAATGGCCATGCCTATAAGTGCTATTGCTCCAAAGAAGAACTGGAAGCCATGCGCGAACAGCAGATGGCTAATAAGGAAAAGGCCCGTTATGACCGCCGCTGCCGGGATTTAACCGCACCGCCGGCCGGCCGGGAAGATATTGAGCCGGTTATCCGCTTTAAAACGCCCCTGGAGGGTGAGGTGGTGATAAATGATCACGTTAAAGGTCAGATTGTTATTAAGAACCAGGAACTGGATGATCTGATCATTGCCCGGGGTGACGGTACACCGACCTATAATCTGGTTGTAGTGATTGATGATCTGGATATGGGGATGACCCATATTATTCGCGGTGATGATCATCTGAACAATACCCCCCGGCAGATCAATATTCTCAGAGCCATGGGTGCAGACATTCCGGAATATGCTCATCTGCCCATGATACTGGATGAGAAGGGAGCCAAGCTGTCCAAGCGTCATGGCGCGGCTAACCTGCTCAATTACCGGGAGGAAGGTTATCTGCCCGAAGCATTGCTTAACTATCTGGTGCGTCTGGGCTGGTCACATGGGGATCAGGAGATATTTTCTATACAAGAAATGACAGAATTATTTGAGCTGGATGATATTAATAAATCTGCATCGTCTATTAACCCGGACAAACTGCTCTGGTTAAACCAGCATTATATTAAGGAAAGTGATCCTGAGCATGTCGCCCGACACCTGGCCTGGCATATGCAGCGACTGGGCATAGATACTTCTAATGGCCCGGCTTTAAGTGCTGTCGTAACGGCTCTGGCAGAACGCTCTAAAACTTTACTGGAAATGGCTCAGAGCAGCCGGTATTTTTATGAGGACTTTGATGAGTTTGATGAAAAAGCCGCTAAAAAGAATTTAAAAGCCGCAGCCCTGGAGCCCTTGCAGATGATGCTGGAACGCTTTAGTACAGCTGCTGACTGGAACGGTGAAGCGCTGCATCAGATTGTTCTGGATGTTGCAGAGGAACTGGAGCTGAAACTGGGCAAGGTAGCTCAACCCTTAAGAGTAGCGGTGACCGGTGCCGGTATGTCTCCTTCCATTGATGTCACCCTGGAGCTGATTGGCCGAGAGCGTTGTCTGGCGCGTATGGCTAAGGCGATAGCCTATATTGAACAGAGGATTGCAGCAGCCGGTTAGGATACAGGGGGGTAATGCCCTGTCAGTAATTCTACCCGCATATATTCCAGATCTTCTGGCTTGGCATACATCACCAGTACGTCATTTTCCTTTAATACCACATCCGGGGTGGGTTCCTTGCCCCGAATGCCGCCCCGTCTCAGAGCCGTAAATACAATATTACGACCATCAAGGTTCAGTTCCCCGATTTTCATGCCAATGGCTCGTGCACCGGGGTACAGAACAATGGTATGCATGTGTTCACTGATATGACCGGACTGTACATGAGTGGCTTCCTCGCCGGGATAGTAACCGCGCAGAAACTGGTAGCGGTCCTTGCGGGCATGGGCTATGTCGCGGGTTATGGCATTGAGCGGTACATCCAGATGAATCAGTAAATGGGAAGCCATAATAATGGAAGATTCCAGTGATTCAGGGATCACATCGGTAGCGCCGGATTCATATAAATCATCCATTTCAGTTTCATCAAGGGTTCGTACCAGCACCGGAATGTCGTTACGAAAGGTGCGGGCTTTTTCAATGATCTTTTTGGCAGTAGCTGTATCCTTAATTGTAATCACCAGTACTTTAGCTTTTAAAATACCGGCGGCTTTGAGTATTTCACCATGAGTTGGATCACCATAGACAACCAGTTCACCGGCATCCTGGGCCTCCTGTATACGTTTGGAATCCAGATCCAGAGCAATGGACTGCTGGGTTTCTTCCTCGATAAAACGGCTGATATTCTGTCCTATGCGGCCATAACCACAGATAATTATATGTTCGGACAGACCCTGAGCACTTTGGGCTATTTGCCGGGCAATATTCTCTCTATTGGACAGATAAGAAGTATGAAACAGGCTTTTGGCCCAGCGGCCGTTGTTGTTGATCAGCCAGGGGGTAACCATCATGCTGAGAATAATGGCTGACAGTACAATCTGCATGGTTTGAGGTGGGATCACCTGGTAGGTGGCCGCCAGGGTCAGAATGGCAAAACCGAATTCTCCACCCTGGCTGAGTACCAGACCAGTACGAAAGGAAACTCCGGCCGGTGCTCCGAACAGGTAACATAATAAACTGGTAATAATGGTTTTAAGGGTCAGTAATAAGACAGTGACCAGTATGATCCAGTGCAGTTGGGAAAGCAGACTATTGATATTAAGCAGCATACCGACAGTAATAAAAAACAGCCCCAGCAGAATATCCTGAAACGGACGGATATCTACTTCAATCTGGTGCCGGTACTCGGTTTCACTGAGCATCATGCCGGCAATAAAGGAACCCAGTGCCAGTGACAGCCCCGCTTCATGGGTGGCCCAGGCGGCTGACAGGGCAATCAGCAGAACGGAGAGCGTAAATAATTCAGCAGAACGGCTATGGGCAATGACCCGCAGTAAAGGTCTGAGGATCCAGTGACCAATGGCTAGCATAATAAGTAAAATAATGCCGCTTTTAAGAAAAGGCCATAGATCCGGAGTCAGATGTACCGATTCCTGGGCGGCAAAGGTTGGAATAATAATCAGCAGAGGAATAACCGCCAGATCCTGAAAAATTAAAATACTGACGGCCAGATGACCATGACGGGAATTGAGTTCCAGTTGTTCGGAGAGCTGTTTGATAACAATTGCGGTAGAAGAAAGGGCAATAATACCACCGACGACAATGGCTTCCTGAATATTACGGCTGAAGTACCAGTCAATCGTGCCGGCCAGCAGGGCTGTCAGTATAACCTGGGCACCGCCCAGTCCCAGAACCTCCTTGCGCAAGGTAATCAGGCGATCCAGAGAGAATTCCAGGCCCACAGTAAACATCAGGAAAACCACGCCGAACTCGGCAATAAAACGAACATCCTGATTATCACTGATCAAACCCAGGGCGTTAGGGCTAACGAGAATACCCACCAGCAGATAAGCCAGAATCGGGGCGATCCGGAAACGCTTCAGCAATGCAATGGCGACTACTGCCAGGGTCAGCAGTAGTATAATTTCTTCAAAAATAACGTTGTTCATCTCAATAGTATAGTTGAGATAAACAAAGCTTACATCCTGGATAACTACTCAGCGTATTTATCTTTTGCACCACTCTTGTAGGTAAGAGATGCGTTATTTTCGTACTCAAATGGTCACGTATTGATATACGCTCACATTTTCCGTGCGCCTCTTGAGGTAGCGGAGCTATTGTGCCTTGAACTGGCTCAAAATCTAAACACGCTGAGTAGTTACCATTAGACAATTTTACACAACCCTTTAAGCACCATATCGGTATAACTCACAATGCCGATAATTTCCTTGTCCTGCACCACCGGTGCACGGGACAGACCCAGGTGTTCAAACAGGCGGGCACAATAGCGA
>JALVDE010000381.1 GCA_027009375.1 Gammaproteobacteria bacterium | reverse complement strand
TCTGGATGCATCAGGCTTGCGGGTTATTACTTTCTGATAACGTTTTCTTAATTCCGCCATCAGGGGCTGAAAACCTTCGCCCTGAAACACTTTCATTAACAGGGAACCACCAGGTTTTAATACCTGGTCAGCCAGATCAATGGCCAATTCAAGCAAATAGATACTTTTAGGCTGATCCACAGCCTTTACTCCTGTTATATTGGGCGCCATGTCGGAAATAACAAGATCCACCGGTTCATTATTCAGTACTGCCAGCAATTCATTGAGCACTGACTCTTCCTGAAAATCACCCTGGATAAATTCCACCTGGGCCAGTTGCTCCATGGGCAATATATCCAGAGCAACAACCTTACCCTTGCTGCCAATAAACTGCCGTGCTACCTGGGACCAGCCGCCGGGTGCTGAACCCAGATCAACCACATTCATACCCGGTTTTATCAGTCGGTCTTTTTCCTGGATCTGCAATAATTTGTACGCCGCCCGGGAACGATAACCGTCCTGCTGAGATTGTAAGACATATTTATCCTTAAAATGTTCCTGCAACCATTGGGAACTGCTTTTACTTCTTGCCATTATTTAAACCTGAAACAGGGAATAGGAGACTATTTATTAACAGGATGGAGTTGATTGGGTATATTTTGGAATTTCATATTCAATATGATCATTTTTCCATACGGGCAGTGCCTGATTTTCTTTTCGGGCCTTTTCAGACAGCTTAAAAGCCGCTCGTTGAGCTGCCTTAACTGCAATTTCTACATAATATTGTTCATTTTTCATTTACAGAACTCCTGACCAGGTATGGTTCAACACCTGATGTATCAAAAACAACCCACATATCGACAATTTTACTATAGATTTGTTCAAAGTTCTCTTTACTTCGGATATAACGACGCCGAATATCACTCACTGGTATATTATGTCCTCCCTGAGAAACTCTGTATTTCACTCTTTCAACAGCCATATCTGCTGATGGTAAAGAAAAATAATATAAAATTATTTCATAACCGATATTTTTCCACTGCTTGATTTTTTTTCATATCCCCGACCACTTAAAGTCGTTTCAAATGCAAAAGTAACATTAGAATTTACGCACTTTTTGATTTCGAATAACATTAATTTTCCGGCTTGCACCGCAGCTAATTCTGGTTCAAATGGTGATAAACCTTGGGCAATAAGATCAGCATTTATATAGTTTTTACAATTAACTTCTTCCGGTAACAAATCCATAGCAAAAGTTGTTTTCCCTGCGCCATTGGGTCCCGCAATAATAAAACACTTTTTAGTCACGTTTAAATCCCTTAAAAAACCTTTTTACTGACACCCTACATATGAACCGTTATAATAGGGTTTTTCCATCACGAGTTATAGCATGTCACTGAATAATAAACAAATTCGCTTTTTACGGGCCCAGGCGCATTCCCTGAAACCAGTCGTTATTATTGGTGGTAATGGTCTGACCGATGGGGTGATTAATGAAATTAACCAGGCGCTGGATGATCATGAGCTGATAAAAGTCAGGGTTAATGCTGATGATCGGGATGACAAGGCGGCAATGATTACTGAGATCTGCAAACAGACCGAAGCAACGCCAGTACAGACTATTGGTCATATCGGCATCTTTTTTCGTCGCAATAAAAAGAAACCCCGAATTGAAATTCCCAAAAAGTTATGATTTTTTAACGTATTTAGGGGTGATCCTAATGGCTCCTACCCCAGGAATTTTACAGTCAATGGTATGATCATCACTGGCTTCGACCAGTCGGATACCCTTGATTTTAGTACCTATTTTAACAATACCGGAACTGCCTTTTACTTTTAAGTCCTTAATAATTGTGACATTGTCACCGCTATGCAGGGTTGCTCCGTTGGAATCTTTAACTGTAAATTCCTTTTCTTCCAGATCTTCCCGGGTAAATTCATGGGCACATTCAGGGCAGACAAACAGTCCACCGTCTTCATAAGTGTATTCGCTGCCGCATTTTGGGCAGTTTGGAAGGCTTGTCATTAATATTTCTCCCGTAATATAAAAAAGGCATCAAAAAGGTATCGAACCAGATACAACAAAATTTAGTGTTTATGAAAAATAACCAGGATCAGTCCGGTCAGGGAATTAAGCATATATAATATTGACGCAATGCCATGCAGTTTGCCAAATTGTACCGCGGCAGCAGTGCCTTCTGCCAGCCCCTGAAGTTTTAACTGTGCCATTTGCGGCTGAATAACAAACTCACTGATAACCACCAGCACCAGCATTAATAGCAATAGCCAGAAACTGAGTTCCTGTTTAATATTGTCTGAACGTTTAAACAGGGATATAAGCAGGACAGTGCCACAGAACAGGCCGATATAACTGACGGCCGTGAACATTTTTCCGGCCAGCATACCGGCAAGCTGACGATCATCCAGAGAGCCAAATAGAACGGGCACAGCAATATAACCGATGGCCCATAAGGCACCTACCCAGAGAGTCAGAAGGATTTTTTCACCACCGGACTGGCTGATAATGGGGCGGAAATTGTGCATTTTATTTAAATCCTCCGCCCTGTGGGGGCCTCTTTTTATTGGCTCTGGCAGTTTATGGGCTCTGGCAGTATGGAAAAAGGAGGCCTTAAATATATTTTACTTCAACTATTTCGTATTCAATATCACCGCCGGGCGCTTTTACAACGGCCACATCATCCACTTCCTTGCCGATTAGAGCCATGGCCACAGGGGAGGAGATGGAGATTTTACCAGCTTTGATATCCGCTTCATCTTCACCCACAATCTGGTAGGTAATTTCCTTGTCTTCGGCATCATTATATAACACCACGGTAGTACCAAATACCACCCGTCCATCATTTTTTAAGGTAGTAACATCAATGATCTGGGCATGAGAGAGTTTGCCTTCAATATCCTTGATACGACCTTCAATAAAGCCCTGCTCTTCACGGGCGGCATGATATTCGGCATTTTCTTTTAAATCACCGTGCTCACGGGCTTCAGCAATGGCCTGAATCACTTTGGGGCGGCGTACGGACTTCAGCTCTTTTAATTCTGCTTCCAGTCTTTCTGCGCCAACTTTGGTAATAGGTATTTTGTTCATTTTAGTCTTTATTCCTTTTAATAAAGCTCACGAGTGTGTAACAACTCAGTATGTTTACGCGGAAAGTTCACTATGAATATCCTGAATACGATAGACATCTACATCACCCATATGAATACCTTCAATCATCATGGCTTCACATAAGGCATCGGCTGCAGTAATGGTGGTGGAATAGGTAACCTTATGCTGCAGAGCCTGACGACGGATCATGGATGAGGCTTCAATGGCTTTTTTGCCTTCGGTAGTATTTACAATCAGATCAATTTCTTCATTTTTAATCATATCTACAATATGCGGACGGCCTTCCTGAACCTTGTTAACTACTTCGGCTTCAATGCCCTGCTCAACCAGCAGTTTATGAGTACCACGGGTGGCCAGCAGCGTGAAACCCAGAGACTGGATCTTTTTCGCCAGCGCCACAACCTTGCCTTTATCGGCTTCACGCACACTGATAAATGCCTTACCGCCGGTGGGCAGTTCTACACCCGCTGATAACTGGGATTTACCAAAGGCTTCACCAAAAGTTTTACCCAGTCCCATGGCTTCACCGGTGGATTTCATTTCCGGACCGAGGATAGGATCCACTCCGGGGAATTTAATAAAAGGGAATACCGACTCTTTCACTGAGAAAAACTTCGGTCTGGCTTCCACCAGGTGATTCTGTTCTTTAAGTGATTTGCCGGTCATACATAAAGCCGCCACCTTGGCCAGGGAAATACCGGTGGCCTTGGATACAAAGGGTACGGTACGTGAAGCACGGGGATTAACTTCCAGTATGTAAATATCATCACCCTTAATGGCAAACTGGGTATTCATCAACCCAACTACACCCAGTTTTAATGCCATACGGGTGGTCTGATCCCGTAAGCGATCCTGCAGTTCCTGCGACAGGTTGTAGGGCGGAATGGAACAGGCGGAATCACCGGAGTGCACACCGGCCTGTTCAATATGCTGCATAATACCGCCAATGAGGACATTTTCACCATCACAGATGGCATCCACATCCACTTCCACGGCATCATCCAGAAAACGATCCAGCAGTACCGGTGAGTCATTGGACACTCTGACGGCGGTAGTCATATAAGTGCGCAGTTCATCTTCGTTATAGACGATTTCCATCCCACGGCCGCCCAGCACATAAGACGGACGAACCACCAGAGGATAACCGACTTCTGTAGCCAGAGCCACGGCTGAATCCACATCAGACGCCGTACGGTTAGGCGGCTGCAGCAGGCCCAGTTCTTCAATCATGGCCTGAAAACGCTCACGGTCTTCAGCCAGGTCGATAGAGTCCGGAGAAGTACCGATAATATTGGTACCGGCTGCTTCCAGGGCACGAGCCAGTTTCAGCGGTGTCTGCCCGCCGTATTGCACAATCACGCCTTTGGGCTGTTCCAGTTCAATCAGTTCCAGCACATCTTCCAGAGTCAGAGGCTCAAAATACAGGCGGTCTGAGGTGTCGTAATCCGTTGAGACAGTTTCAGGGTTACAGTTAACCATAATAGTTTCAAAGCCATCGTCCCGGCAGGCGTGGGCTGCATGGACACAACAGTAGTCAAACTCAATACCCTGACCAATCCGGTTGGGACCACCGCCCAGCACCATAATTTTTTCTTTAGTGGAGGGTTCGGCTTCACATTCTTCTTCATAGGTGGAATACATATAAGCCGTATCCGAGGCAAATTCTGCGGCACAGGAATCAACCCGTTTATAGACAGGACGAATATTTAACTGATGACGATATTTTCTGACGGTGGCTTCATCGGTATTAAGCACGCTGGCCAGGCGGCTGTCTGAAAAGCCCTTGCGCTTAAGTTCACGCAGAAAATCAGCATCAATATCCAGAATGTTTTTACCGCGAATGCTTTCTTCAATCTGGATCAGTTCTTCTATCTGCACCAGGAACCAGGGATCAATACCGGTCAGTGACTGAATATCTTCCAGTGTCAGCCCCTTACGGTAAGCATCGGCAATATACCAGATGCGGTGAGCGCCCGGGACACGCAGTGCATGACGTAAGGCATCCAGAACCTCTTCTTCATTATCACCATCCAGTTCATGTGCCATTTCGGTAAAGCCGTCGGTATCAATTTCCAGTGAACGCAGGGCTTTTTGCAGAGATTCCTGAAAAGTACGGCCAATAGACATGGCTTCACCCACGGATTTCATCTGGGTGGTCAGGGTATCATCGGCCTGGGGGAATTTTTCAAAGGTAAAACGAGGCACCTTGGTCACTACATAGTCCAGGGTCGGTTCAAAAGACGCCGGTGTGGCACCGCCGGTAATTTCATTATCCAGTTCATCCAGGGTATAGCCGACCGCCAGCTTGGCAGCCACCTTAGCAATAGGGAAACCGGTTGCCTTGGAGGCCAGAGCTGAAGAACGCGAAACTCTGGGGTTCATTTCAATAATAATTAAGCGGCCATTTTCAGGATTAACAGCAAACTGTACATTAGAACCACCGGTATCCACACCAATTTCACGCAGCACCTGCAGGGAGGCATTACGCATAATCTGGTATTCTTTATCGGTCAGGGTCTGAGCCGGGGCAATGGTAATGGAGTCACCGGTATGCACACCCATGGCATCAAAGTTTTCAATGGAGCAGATAATAATACAATTGTCTTTTTTATCACGCACCACTTCCATTTCGTATTCTTTCCAGCCGATAATGGATTCTTCAATCAGCAGTTCATTGGTGGGCGACATATCCAGACCGCGTTCGCAGATCTCGACATATTCTTCCTTATTATAGGCAATACCACCGCCGGAACCGCCCATGGTAAAGGAAGGACGTATAATAATCGGGAAGGCGCCCAGATCTTTCTGTACCTGAGCGGCTTCTTCCATGGTATGAGCAATATAGGACTTAGGCATATCCAGACCAATTTTAATCATGGCCTGGCGAAATAAATCCCGGTCTTCAGCCTTATTGATGGCTTCTTTATCCGCACCAATCATTTCGACATTGTATTGTTCCAGAACCCCCTGCTTATCCAGTTCCAGAGCACAGTTTAATGCTGTCTGTCCGCCCATAGTGGGCAGCAGTGCATCGGGACGCTCTTTTTCAATAATATTAGCGACCACTTTCCAGTGAATCGGCTCAATATAAGTGGCATCGGCCAGTTCCGGGTCGGTCATAATGGTCGCCGGGTTGGAGTTAACCAGAATCACCCGATAGCCTTCTTCCTTAAGTGCCTTACACGCCTGAGCGCCGGAATAGTCAAATTCACAGGCCTGCCCGATAACAATGGGGCCGGCACCGATAATCAGAATACTTTTTATATCTTCACGTTTTGGCATTCTCTGCTCACTAAAAAATGGTGTATTAAAATCAGGTTATTCGTGTTTGTTTTAGCTCTATTTACCAGCTGTGCTATTTACTGACTCTGGCAGTTTATTAGCTCTGCTGATTAATTAAATCAATAAAATGATCAAACAGGGGTGCCACATCATGGGGTCCCGGGCTGGCTTCAGGATGTCCCTGAAAACTGAATGCGGGCTTGTCGGTACGATGCACTCCCTGCAGAGAACCGTCAAACAGGGATTTATGAGTGGCTTTCAGATTATCCGGCAGACTGTTTTCATCCACAGCAAAACCATGGTTCTGGGAAGTGATCATCACTTCTTTAGTATCCAGATCGCTGACCGGATGGTTACCGCCGTGATGACCGAATTTCATTTTTACGGTTTTCGCGCCACTGGCCAGTGACAGCAGCTGATGCCCCAGACAAATACCGAATACCGGTTTGGAGGTCTGCAGAATTTCGCCTATGGCTTCTATCGCATAATCACAGGGTTCGGGGTCACCCGGGCCATTGGACAGAAAAATACCGTCAGGATCCATAGCCAGTACTTCAGATGCTTTGGTCTGAGCCGGAACAACGGTCACTTTACAGCCCCGATCTGCCAGCATTCTAAGGATATTTTTCTTAATACCATAATCATAGGCCACAACATGATAAGGCAGTTCCGCAATGGTTTCTGTGCTATTGGTGTCCAGAGACCAGGTGCCTTCTGTCCATTCATAGGACGTTTGGGTGGTAACAACTTTTGCGAGATCCATGCCTTTTAAGCCCGGAAAATCTTTTGCCAGAGCAACAGCAGCCGATTCATCCAGTTCAGATTTTTTGCCATCTATAGCCACAATGGCACCGCTTTGTGCCCCTTTATCACGCAGTAAACGGGTCAGTTTACGGGTATCAATATCGGCAATGGCGACAATATTATGCTTTTTAAGATAGTCAGATAAGGACATTTCACCGCGCCAGCTGGACATCAGACGCGGTAAATCACGAATCACCAGACCTTTGGCCATAATGGCATCCGATTCTTCATCGCCGGAGTTGGTGCCGACATTACCGATATGCGGGTAGGTCAGGGTAACAATCTGTTCTTTATAGGAGGGGTCAGTGAGAATTTCCTGATAACCGGTCATGGAGGTGTTAAAAACAACCTCTCCAACCGTCTCACCCAGGGCACCAATGGCTTTGCCGTAAAAGACGGTACCGTCTTCCAGAGCCAGAATGGCAGGGGCGTATTGTGTACCAGAAAGCGCCGTCGTATCCGGTGTATTTTCAGAATTGGCCACTGATGTCTCCCATAAGTCTCTCTAAACTTTAGTTAAGCTAATTTAACCTCGGGATTTTACAAGAAACGGCAAAAACTGTCTATCTTAAGTTTAGGTTTGAATAAAATTACTGCCTTATAAACAGTAAACTTCTGCAATCTGAAGTTTACTGTTTATATTGACAAGATTACGACTAAAAACGGTCAATAACCAGCTTACTTGACGGCATACGAAGGTTAGCTGTTTTTACCAGTTTTGAGAGAGGCATATTTTTTACCACTTTAACTCTCTTGCTGATAGCATTTTCAGCATTTCTTTCTGCTTTAAGATAACATCTCAGACTAATACCATCAGAATCAAGCGGCAAATTTTTAATATCCATATTAACACTGATCTGTCCATTGACACTTTCTCCTTTTTTTAAGTCTCTTTTCAGATACTCAAACCCTTCAGACACCACGCCACGAATTCTTAATTTTTTGTCCCATACTTCACATTCTGCAGCCACCATATGGTTTTGCTGTCCGGCAGAAGAGGGAGTACTGGTCAAATTGCTGATCCGGT
>JALVDE010000380.1 GCA_027009375.1 Gammaproteobacteria bacterium | reverse complement strand
GGAGTGGATTCAGCTCAGGCAGACCTGGATACCCGATCGACTATCGTATCCCTGTTTGGCAGCGGGGTGGGTATATACTTCTTATTTTTATATTCCATGGCATTATCGGAAAGTTTAACGCATAGACAGTGGCAAAAAATAGCGGTTCGGATAATGGCATCATGGTTATGTGCCAGCGCTTTGATGGTATTGGCCCTGAGATTTTCTCATTTATAGCAAGTGGTAAATATGTCTTTTTATAAAAAAATTGTTTTATTTTTTATTTTATCGCTTTACTGTAGTCTTTGTTATTCTGATCTGGTAAAACCCGCATTAATTGAAATTGTTGTTAATGAGAATGGTGATGTCAATGTTAATATTCGTGCCAGTATTGAAGCTTTGCTAACGGGTATTAATGGTCGTTATAAAAATACCCAGGATGCTCCAAATGCAGAAGAGTATGATAAGTTAAGGCATATGGATCCGGCTCAGCTGGCAAGAGAATTTGATAAGTTTAAACAAAAGTTTTTAGACGAAATCAGCATTATTGATAATAATAAAGACAAGATATCTCTGACCATAAAAAAAGTTGAAATTCCTGAGCGCGGTTATCCCAAAGTGCCCAGAATCAGTGTCATTGACCTGGTGGGCAAAGTGGACCTGTCTGCACAGTCATTACAAAATTATTATCCGCTGGCCTTTGGTGATAGTGTTGTCAGGTTAAAACAGGTTAATCAAAAAAAGCAGCTGTACCACTGGTCAGAATGGCAATGGATACGAGAGGACAAATACAGCGAACCGATGTCGCTGACCGAAGTGGTTGCCCATAAACCCCTCTATAAAACCGTTTTCAATTATATTGAACTGGGTTTTAAACATATCCTGCCCAAAGGAATGGATCATATTCTCTTTATTTTAGGTCTGTTTCTGTTTTCCAGTGCCTTTCGGCCATTGTTGTGGCAGGTCACCATGTTTACAATAGCCCATACCATTACCCTTGGTTTAGCAATGAATGGGGTGTTTGATTTGCCGGCACAAATTGTTCAGCCTTTGATTGCTCTTTCCATTGTTTATGTGGGTATTGAGAATGTTTTTTCCCGACAATTACAAAAAAGTCGTTTAATACTGGTTTTTGCATTTGGTTTATTACATGGTATTGGCTTTGCCAATATGTTAGCTGATTTTGGAATGCCGGACTATGCTTTTGCAACCGCCCTGATTAGTTTTAATATTGGTGTTGAATTAGGTCAGCTGACTATTTTAGTTGTGGCCTGGCTATTGATAGGTCTCTGGTTTGGAAAACGGCCATGGTATAAAACATTAGTTATTAATCCCGCTTCCATAGTCATTGCCGTAATTGCGTTTTACTGGTTTATTGACCGACTGGATATTGGTTTTTTTAACCAGTTATAAAAGGCCTGGATATTTCAATGATAATGATTGTCTCTGGAGGACAAACGGGAGTTGACCGGGCTGCTCTGGATGCGGCTCTTGAGCTGAAAGTGTCCTGTGGCGGCTGGTGTCCTGAAGGTCGAAAGGCTGAAGATGGGGTAATACCTGAAAAATACCCCTTAATGGAATTACCGCAGTCAGGCTATCGGCAAAGAACCAGAAAAAATGTCGTAGATAGTGATGGTACTGTCATTATTTATTTTAAATATCTTACGGGCGGCACACAGTTGACCCTGAAGTTCTGCCTGAGTGAAAAAAAGCCGTATTTGCTGATTGATGCGGCTGAACTTACAGAAGATCGTGCAGCAGAAAGAATCCATGACTTTGTTCAGGCCTATGACATTAAGAAACTGAATTTTGCAGGCCCCAGGGCATCAGGTCAATCAGAGGCTTATGATTATACAAAACAGGCTGTAACTGGATTCATCACTTATCAATCGGATTCATTCCGAAAAAATGGATAATATTAAGAATTGAAAATTGTCTGGGACAGTCAGCAGTTTAAAGTTCGTATAAATGGGCTTGATATTTATATTGCTCCTGAGAATTGCCCGCCTTTTTCCGTAAAGGCCATAGCTGAAGAACAGGACACCAGTCTTGTATTAGAACCTTCAGATGAACTTCCTGAATACAGTGATAACAGGCCGATATGGTATCAGGCAAATACACAGGAGTTGCAAAAAACATGTCATCCCGGGGAGGTGATTGTTAAATCATATAACCCCATACGATTATCGGCTATTGTTCATGATTTAGATTGTGATCCCAGCTGGAATATTGACTGGATTAAAGCAGCCATTAAAAATATCTTTAATCTGTGTGATGAAAAACAACTGGTATCATTGGCCTTGCCTCTTTTAGGTACTCAGTTTGGGAAAGTTAAAAATGAAGAGTTTCTGGAATTACTGGTGAATCAATTACTGCTTAACCAGTCAGATTACCCACAAAGGATCTGGCTACTGGTTTCAGCCGATAACTGTCAAAAAATTTATGAATTTCTGAACCAGTTAAGGGTTAATCTCCAGTGTAAATGAATAATTTTGAAGCAAAGCTCAATGAAAATAGATTAATTTTCGGGGGGGATTACCCTCTTAATAAAAAGGTTTACATCTTTGCTAAATATGCATAGTTAAACTATGCAATAAAGGTAAAGAATAAACTTGCTTTTGGTTTGTATATGTTAAATAATGCATAGTATTTCTATGCAATTATATGGGCTTGGAAACCAGTGAAACCACAATCATCAAGAGATCCCCTGGAAGAACAGCTACCAGATGGCCTGGTGGTTGACCGTGCATGGCTTGCAGAACGTGGGTTTAAACGGCCTTTGGTGGACTATTATCTGCGTTCTGGTGCACTGATGCCCGTCGCCCGTGGAGCCTATCGTCGGCCAGGCCCTCCACTGAAATGGGAGCATGTTGTCTATTCACTACAGGAACTGGGCCATGCGGTTCACGTGGGTGGACGTTCTGCACTGGAATTTCAGGGCTTTGCCCATTATCTTTCAATTCAGGGAATGAAGCAGATACATCTCTATGGTGTAGATAAATTACCGGGCTGGGTAAATAAACTGGAGGCACCGTACCGCCTCTGTTTGCATAAGCCCCAGCTATTTGAAAAAGCTGTGGCTGAGTCTGTGCCTGACGTCGTTATAGCCAAACCCTTTGGGCATTGGGATTGGCCATTGAGATATGCTACACCTGAGCTGGCTTTGCTGGAAATGGCGTCAGAAGTTAAACAGGCTTCAGATTTTGAGGTGCTGGATAAGCTGTTTGAATCGGCCACCTCTTTGCGCCCTAAGCTGATAATGTCTTTACTCAACGCCTGTCACCAGATTAAGGCCAAGCGCCTGTTTCTCTGGTTTGCTAATCGCCACGACTTTGCCTGGTTTAAGCATCTGGACGTAAAAATGCTTAATCTGGGTAGTGGAAAACGGGTCATTGTAAAAGGTGGAGCTCTGGATAAGAAGTACCAGATAACGGTACCGAGAAAAATGATAAGTGGGGATATAGATGGATTCAACGAATCCTTTTTATAAGCAGGTTGGCCTACTGGTTCAGTTACTGCCTATTGTTGGGCAGCAACGCTGTTTTGCGTTGAAAGGTGGAACGGCCATCAATCTGTTTGTAAGGGATTTGCCTCGTTTATCTGTCGATATTGACCTGGCCTATCTGCCGATGACCGATAGAGACCAGGCACTAACCGAGATTGATGCTGCCCTTAAAGCTATTGCTGCTGAAATTAGGCAACGTTTACCTGACTGTACAGTGACAGCATAACCTAATCATGGCACGGGGACATTGCTTAAACTTAATATCGAATGCCTTGATGCCAGAGTTAAGATAGAAGTAACGCCGGTACTACGAGGTGCGGTTTATGAAGCAGAACTACGTACTGTTCATACTTCTGTTGAAAGCCAGTTTGGTTTTGCTGAAGTATCGCTATTGAGCTTTAACGATCTGTACGCAGGTAAACTCTGCGCCACCCTGGATCGACAGCATCCACGAGATTTATATGATATTTTGTTGTTATTGGATAACGAAGGTATTAGTCGTGATCTGATACGTGCCTTTATTGTTTACCTGATTGGGCATAACCGTCCCATGGCAGAATTACTTGCCCCCAGAGCAAAGCCATTAGCTGAAGTGTATGAGGCTGAATTCCTTGGTATGGCTTTTGACGAAGTTGAGCTTGAGGTACTGGAAGCTACGCTGCCACGACTGGTTGAGACCCTGATGGCTAATCTGACCGATGATGATCGGGCATTTCTGCTTTCTTTTAAAGAAGGTTCACCTAACTGGGAGCACCTGGGTATACCTCATATCGAACTACTACCTGCTGTGCGTTGGAAGCTACTTAATCTCAAAAGAATGAATAAGAAGAAACGAACAGAGGCGATTGCCAAACTTGAGGCAGTGTTACGTGGAGATAAGGATGTCTGAGTATCAATTTGTTGAACGCCCATTATTCACTAAACTGGAGTCAATGAAGTGGGCAGTGATTAATCAGGGCCCTGGTATTCCCTAAAGATTCGACTAAAAGCATGCGGTCTGATTTCAGAGAATGGTTGCTACGTGATGTGTTCTGTTGAGTAGTTCGTAACATTAATAGAATATAAAGTAACGAGGTCTGGATAACTGATTCACAGCTAGAGCTGATAGATGCTGTTACCAGGATTGTGGAAGATAATTCCCGCAAATCTCCCGCAATGACACTTTTAAGAACGATTTCCAGGCAATAAAAAAGCCTGACTTCTTTCACGTAAGTGATTGAAAATCAGGCTTTTTGTTGTTTGGTAGCGGGGGCAAGATTTGAACTTACGACCTTCGGGTTATGAGCCCGACGAGCTACCAGGCTGCTCCACCCCGCAACTGATGGAGGGTATTATACGGTCTTTTTTTCAAGATGCAAGGGGTATTTAATAAATTGGTAATATTTATTTAACTTAGATAATCATGCACTTTAAATATCTAAATGATGTAAAATTTATCGGTTTTCAGGTTAAAAACAGACAAAAAAATGAAATACACTAAAACAGCTATTGCCGATGTCATCTTAATTGAGCCTAAAGTGTTTGGTGATGAACGAGGTTATTTTGTTGAGACCTTTCGGGCCGACACTTTTGAGGCGGAAACCGGCATTAAAACGGCCTTTGTACAAGATAATGAATCCCGCTCCGGTTACGGGGTTTTAAGAGGATTGCACTATCAGCTACCTCCTCATGCCCAAAGCAAGCTTGTCAGGGTCATTGAAGGGCGGGTGCTGGATGTGGCGGTGGATATCCGCAAAGGGTCACCCACCTTTGGTCAGCATGTCTGTATGGAATTATCGGCTGAAAATAAACACCAGTTGTTTATCCCCAGAGGGTTTGCTCATGGTTTTGTGGTGCTGTCAGAAACAGCGATTTTTTCCTATAAAGTGGATAATTACTACTCCCCAGAATGTGATCGGGGCATAAAATTTGATGATCCACAGCTTGGGATTGACTGGAAAATTGCGGCTTCTGAGCTGGTTTTATCAGATAAGGATAAAACCCAGCCTTTACTGTGTGATGCGGTTGATCTGTTTGACTATTCCAATAATTTATACGACTGAAATTTATGAAACTACTGATCACCGGAGCTAAAGGGCAGGTCGGCAGTGAGCTGGTAAAAGATGCTCAGGCCAGGGGCTATGAGGTTTACGGATTCGGTTCCCGGGAGCTGGATATCACCCATTTTGAGCAACTGATGCAAAAAGTTGAACAAATACGCCCGGATGTCATTATCAATGCGGCAGCTTATACCGCTGTAGACAAAGCGGAACAGGAGTCAGAGCAGGCCTATGCGGTGAATGCCCTGGGCAGTAAAAATCTGGCCAAAGTCAGTAAACAACAGGCTATTCCCCTGCTGCATATTTCTACAGACTATGTTTTTGATGGGGAAAAAGACACGCCTTATACGGAAGTGGATCAAGCCAATCCTACCGGGGTTTACGGAGCCTCGAAGCTGCAGGGTGATCAGGCTATTGAAGCCATCTGGCCCAGGCATATTATTTTGCGGGTGAGCTGGGTATTTGGTGAGCAGGGCAATAATTTTGTTAAAACCATGCTCAGGCTGGCAGAACAACGGGATGAATTAAGCATTGTGAATGATCAGTTTGGTGCGCCGACATCGGCCAGAGCCATCAGTCAGAGTCTGCTGTCCATGCTGGAAGCAGATAATTTTAATCAACCTGACTTTCCCTGGGGTACCTACCACCTGCAAAGTGAGCCGGGTGTTACCTGGTTTGAATTTGCCACAGAGATATTTCAACAGGCAGAAAAGCTGGGTTTGATTAATAAAACTATGAAGCTGAACCCGATCCCCTCCTCAGAGTTTCCTACCCCGGTTAAACGTCCGGCTAATTCCAAACTGGACGGTATTAAACTACAGCAGAATTTTGATCTTAAACCTGTGCAGTGGCCGGATGATTTACAGCAAATGCTAAAAAATATGTCCGCTATTACTTCCTGATCAAATAATTGCTAAAATAGCGCAGTTAATCATAATCATTACTGTCGTAGAAGGAATAATTAGTGCCGCTAATCACTCTCGGGCTTTCCGGTTCCCTGAATCATGACCCCTCTGCCGCCCTGTTTTTTGACGGCAAGCTGGTAGCCGCTGCTGAAGAAGAGCGTTTTATCCGGGATAAACATGCCAAAGGTAAAATGCCGGTACATGCCACCCGCTTTTGTCTGGATTATGCCGGTATTACGCCCGATCAAATTGATATTGTCGCCGTTCCTTATGCTGAAATTCCCCTGTCTTCCCCGGCCCGCTGGCATTATGCCAGGCGCTACTGGTATGCACCGGATCGGGCATTAGATGCTCTGTTTAACGGTAACCGCCGTTATCGCCGCTATGTCGGTTATATCAAAGCCATGTGTGAAGATGTTGGCATTAACTGGTCGGCTATTCAGTTTGAGTCGGTGGAACATCACCTGGCCCATGCCAGCAGTTGTTACCATTTAAGCGGTTTTAAAGAGAAAACCGCCATTATGGGCATTGACGGTAAGGGTGAATACGCCACGACTTTTTTTGGTTATGGGGAAAACGGTAAAATCCATAAAATTAAGGAATTTTACGATCCGGATTCACTGGGCGGTGTTTATGGTGCTATTACTGAATACCTGGGCTTTGAAATGCTCGATGGTGAATTCAAGGTTATGGGTATGGCACCGTATGGTGATCCCAATAAATACGATTTTTCCCGCCTGATTGATTTTGACGGTAAAGACTTTAAGGTTAATACCAAACTGGTTAATGTAATTGGTACCCGGCGTTATAAGGAAAACGGCAAGGGCTATTATTTTTCTCCTGCCCTGATTGACTGGCTGGGCCCAAAACGGGAAGGCGATGAAATTGATGATCCCTATGTGGATTATGCCGCTTCCATGCAGAAACTGTTTGAGGACATTTCGCTCAAACTAATGGATCATTATCTTGGCGATATTATTAAGGAAACCGGAAAAATTGCCTTTGCCGGCGGAGCAGCCCTGAATGTTAAACTGAACCAGAAAATTATTGCCCGGGACGAAGTTAAAGAGCTGTTTGTACAGCCGGCGGCTTCAGATGCAGGAACCGCTATTGGTGCCGCTTCCTATGTAATTGCCTCTAAAGGTATTGAGCTGGAAAAAATGGAGCATGTTTACCTGGGGCCGGAATTTACTAATGAACAGTGCATTGAAGCCTGTCAGAAATACCAGAGTGATCACGGTCAGGATGTTAAATATAAACAGATAGACGAAGTGCCAAAAAGCATTGCCAGAATTCTGGCCGATGGCAACCCCGTATCCTGGTTTCAGGGGCGTATGGAATTTGGTCCCCGGGCATTAGGCGGACGCAGTATTTTAGGCTGTCCCAGTATTCCCGGCGTGGCAGACAGGATTAATGAGCAGATTAAATTTCGCGAGCGCTGGCGTCCGTTCTGCCCCAGTATGCTGGACACTGTAGCCCCGCAAATGCTGAAAACCGATCATCCTGCACCCTTTATGACGTTTACTTTTGAAGTCAATGAAGGCTGGGCCGAGCGAGTACCGGAAGTGGTGCATGAAGATGGTACGGCCCGTGCCCAGGCCGTAAAAGAATCGGTAAACCCAAGATACTACGCCCTGTTAAAAGAAATTGAAGTGTTAACAGGCAATGGTGTGGTGCTTAATACTTCCCTGAACCGACGTGGTGAGCCGGTAGTCTGTACGCCGGAGGATGCCCTGAATATGTTTTACGGTTCGGATCTGCAGTATTTAATAATGCAGGATATCCTGGTAACCAAGTAAATGGCCCAATA
>JALVDE010000379.1 GCA_027009375.1 Gammaproteobacteria bacterium | reverse complement strand
AAGCCATGAACAAGGAAGAAGACCTGGCCAATCAGTTTTAAATAAACCCATTAATACTGATTAAATGCTAAACCGGAGCCCTGAATCTTTGCTCTAACACTTAACACTTAACACTTAACACTTAACGCTAAAATATGGCCCTATTACAAATATCAGAACCTGGACAATCCTCTGCACCGCACCAGCATAAGCTGGCGGCCGGTATCGATTTAGGCACCACCAATTCACTGGTGGCTACTGTGCGCAGCGGTCTGGCCGAAACCATACCGGATGCTCAGGGCCGACACCTGCTGCCGTCTGTTGTCCAGTTTCTTGGAAAAAATGAAAACGGTTATCAGACGATCGTGGGCTATGAGGCTCAGGAAAACGCCGTAAATGATCCCACCAATACCATTGTATCAGCCAAACGTTATATGGGCCGTGGTCTGGAAGATATTAAAGAACACTCCGTCTATGAGTTTATTCAGGATGAAGATTCTAAGGTACCGCGTATTCGTACGGTTGCCGGAGATGTCAGTGCTGTAGAAGTCTCGGCAGAAATTTTAAAAGCTCTGAAACAGCGGGCTGAAGAAGCTCTGGGCGGTGATTTAAGCGGCGTGGTTATTACTGTACCGGCCTATTTTGATGATGCTCAGCGTCAGGCTACCAAAGATGCTGCAACTCTGGCAGGCTTAAATGTACTGCGCCTGATAAACGAACCTACGGCGGCGGCAGTGGCCTATGGTCTCGACAGCGGTAATGAAGGGGTTCATGTTATATATGACCTGGGCGGTGGTACCTTTGATATCTCCATTTTAAAACTCACCCAGGGTGTTTTTGAGGTGATGTCCACTGCCGGAGATTCTTCTTTAGGCGGTGATGATCTGGATCAGGTCATAGTTAACTGGATCATGGAACAGGCCGGTATTGAGTCGCCTTCTGCAACCCTGCAGCGTCAATTGCATGATAAAGCTAAAGCGGCCAAAGAAGCCTTAAGTGAGCAGGATTCTACCCTTATTGATATTGACCTGGGTGATGGCCGTAACTGGCAGGACGAACTGAACCTGGAACAGTTTGAAAAACTGATTAAACCGGTGATTCGTAAAACCATAGCTCCCTGTCGACGGGCCTTACGTGATGCCAGTATTGACGTCGATGATATTGAAGATGTGGTTATGGTCGGCGGCTCCACCCGTGTGCCGCTGGTGCGTCAAATGGTAGGCGAGTTTTTTGAAACCGAACCGCTGGTGGATATTGACCCTGATAAAGTCGTTGCTATTGGTGCGGCCCGCCAGGCCGATGTACTGGTGGGCAACAAGTCTGATGATGAAATGCTGTTACTGGATGTAACGCCATTGTCTCTGGGACTGGAAACCATGGGTGGACTGGTGGAAAAAGTCATCCATCGTAATACCACCATTCCAGTGGCCAGAGCCCAGGATTTTACCACCTTTAAAGACGGCCAGACTGCCATGGCCATTCATGTACTGCAGGGTGAACGGGAACTGGTCAGTGACTGCCGTTCTCTGGCACGTTTTGAACTGCGCGGTATTCCGCCTATGGTGGCGGGAGCCGCCCGGATCCGGGTGACGTTCCAGATTGATGCGGATGGACTGCTGTCGGTTTCTGCCAGGGAAGAAACCTCCGGGGTAGAAAGCAGTATTCAGGTCAAACCCTCCTATGGTCTAAGTGATACTGAAATTGAAACCATGCTTAAAGACTCGTTCAGTCATGCTAAAGATGATATGGAAGCCCGTAAACTGAAAGAGGAACAGGTAGAAGCCATGCGGGTGGTAGAAGCCATTCAGGCGGCTCTGCAGGAAGACGGCGACAAATTATTATCGGCACAGGAGCGGGATAGTATTCAGCAGGCCATCAATGAATTAACCGAAGTGGCTCAGGGTAATGAACAACGGGCCATTAAACAGAAAATTGAAGAAGTTGATAAAGTGACGGCTGAATTTGCTCAGCGCCGAATGGATGCCAGTATTAACAAAGCACTGGCCGGTCATAGTGTTGACGAAATTACAGAAGGTTCAAAATGACAAAATTAATATTTTTACCGCATGAAGAAATCTGTCCGGAAGGGGC
>JALVDE010000378.1 GCA_027009375.1 Gammaproteobacteria bacterium | reverse complement strand
CAATAACATGCCAGGGTGCCCAAGGTGTATCTGTGGCTTCAAACATTCTGTCGCGGGTTCTGGAATAATCATACCAGCGGCGGTGAGACTCCAGATCCATGGGACTGAGTTTCCATTGTTTACGCGGGTCGGTTATGCGACTTTTAAAACGCCGGGTCTGTTCTTCCATGCTGACTTCAAACCAGTATTTAATTAAAATAATGCCGTCTTTTATTAAATAATTTTCAAAACTGGGCACATTCATTAAAAAACGTTCATACTGTTTTTTGGTGCAAAAACCCATAACCGGTTCTACATTAGCCCGGTTATACCAGCTCCGGTCAAACAGAATCACTTCTCCGGCTGCTGGAAAACGTTCAATATAACGCTGCAGGTAAAGCTGGGTTTTCTGACGTTCATCCGGTGTGGGCAGGGCATTAACCCTGAATATCCGTGAACTGGTTCGTTCCACAATACGCTTAATGGCACCGCCTTTACCGGCCGCATCTCTGCCTTCAAATAGCACTATGACCCGTAATCCCTTAGCTACCACCCATTCCTGCAGGGTACAGAGTTCTGCCTGCAGTTTAAAAAGTTCCTTTTCATATTTTTTGCGGGACATTTTATTATTTTTTTTGCTCATAGCGGATCCTTATATATTTGGGACTTACATAAAGGTATAACACTTTTTAATGGGAAAGGGAAAAATGAAGAGGGTGGTTTCCAGCTTCGTTCCCACTCAATGGGGTGGGAACGAGAGAAACATGGGGACAGGGAACAGGAGAGAAACTTTTCCCTCAGCCGGTAACCATACTGTTTTCTGTATCTGCGACTACACTTTCAGCACCTCTGAACTGTTTAATCTGCTGTACCAGAGCATCCAGCATAGCAGTGGAATCCTGCTGTAACTGCTGCATAGAATCAGAATAAAGTTGTTCATTCATGGCTTTTAACAGCTCACTGACACTTTGGGCCGGATCAGCAAATTTCTGCTGGGCAAAAGGATTCTGCAACAGTTCGTCGAGCTGACGAATAGTTTCTGTGGCATCCTGTAATGCAGGCATTTTATCCGTACCATTTTCCGCACTGTCTTTTGCTGAAGTCTCCGGCAGGTAAGATCCATAAGTATTAATGGCCACCTGACGACTTTCCTGATAGCTCATATTCAGGGAAAACTGAGTCAGTTCCTGGGTATTAAAGTCCATGTTCAGTGCATATTGAAAAGCATTTTGCACATCGCCGGAAAAGAAGCGTTCAGATACATTAGCAATATTGGCCATCAGTTCATCTATAGCTTGCTGTTCATCGCTGTTCAGATCACCCTCCACCTGGTAGGAAATACCGGCGCTGGCTGAAATATTACGAGAACTGCTGAAACTATTGCCGTCTTCTGATCGCTGCAGACGGGTTTGCTGCTCAGCAGCCTGATTTTTAAAAACCTCAACCAGAATTTTATCACCTTCATTGGTTAGGATCTCAACCCGGGTACTCTCTGAACGTGAATAACGGCTTTGCATGGATAACTGTCCGCTGGCTTCAACTTTTGCTTCATTATCAGTTTCCTGGCTTTCCTGATCTTCATCACTCTGGCCGTTAATCTGCTGGTTAAGTTTGTCCAGCCCCTGCTGGATAAGATCATAGGTCTTATCCACATCGTCCTTAACTTTACCGTTAAGCACACTGAGGCTGTCCAGTATGTCTCTGGCTTCAGCAAAACCCTGTTCAACCCCGGCCCGTGCCTGCTGCATAAGTTCCTGCTGTTTTTCACTGTCCTGTTCCGACAGCACACGTGCGGATACAAAATTCATAATCCGGTCAGACACTTTTTGCGGCGTAAAATCTTCAGCTTTCAGCCCTTTTAGGTCAATACCTTCCTCTTTAAAACGCTGCTCCAGCTTGTCTGCCAGTTCACGGTTTAAAATAGCCTGGGTTTTTTCCGGGGTCATTATACCAATGGACAAAGAATCGTCGGAAGTTGACTCTTTTCTGACTGCACCCTTATAGGGATTCAGATTATTTTCCAGTAGTGACTCTTTTAAGCCACTTTTTAATCGATTTAACTCATTTAAATTATTAACACCGTTCAGTGCAGTTT
>JALVDE010000377.1 GCA_027009375.1 Gammaproteobacteria bacterium | reverse complement strand
CAGCGTTCAGCGTTCAGCGTTCAGCGTTCAGCGTTCAATTATTATGGTATTTTTTCAGGCTGTAGCAAAGGCTTTTATTGTTTCGTTTAGCTTGTCTATGTCAAAATCGGCTGTGATAAAGCTTTGTCCCAGTGCTTTTATTAATACCAGATGTAATTGTCCATCCAGTACTTTTTTGTCGCCGGCCATCAGGCTGAGAAACTGTTCTGCGGTAATTCGGGCATCGGTATCTACTGGTACGCTGACCGGCAGACCAGCTTTTTGAATTAACGCGCCTATCTGCTGCTGCACATCATTGTTTATCCAGCCGTGTCTGACGGATAAATCAGCGGCCATAAGCATACCTATGGCAACGGCTTCCCCGTGTAAACAGTTGCCGTATCCCAGCGCCGTTTCTATAGCATGGCCAAAGGTATGGCCAAGGTTTAACAAGGCCCTTTGCCCGGCTTCTTTTTCATCGGCAGCAACAATATCAGCCTTATCCTGACAGGAAAATTCAATGGCATAGGCCAGTGCTTCCGGTTCCCTCTGTACCAGTTGTGACATATTGTCAGACAACCAGGTAAAAAACTCGCGACTATTGATGAGGGCATATTTAATCACTTCTGCCAGTCCAGCGCTGAGCTGACGTTCATCTAAGGTGTTCAGGGTATTGGTATCGGCTATAACGCACTGGGGCTGGTGAAAAGCACCTATCATATTCTTGCCCAGAGGATGGTTTACGCCGGTTTTACCGCCTACGGAAGAATCTACCTGAGCCAGTAAGGTTGTGGGGATCTGGATAAAATTTACACCACGTCGGTAAATAGCCGCAGCAAATCCAGTCATATCCCCAATTACACCACCGCCAAGGGCAATAAGGGTGACCCGGCGATCAAACTGCTTTTGCATAAGCCGGTCAATGATGGGCATAATGCCTTCCCAGGTTTTATAAACTTCACCGTCAGGCAGAATCACCGTTTCACATTGATAGTCAGTCAGGCCACTAAGTGTTTTTTCCAGATACAAAGGTGCTACTGTTTCATTGGTAACAACAACAACCTGCTTACCCGCTATATAGGGTGATAACAAGGTCGGATCACCAAGAATATCCTGCCCGATAAAAATAGGATAACTGCGTTCACCTAAATCAACATTTAATGTAATCATAAAAAACAGAGCGTTCAGCGTTCAGCATTCAGCGTTCAGATAATAAATGAATCTCAGCGCTCAACGCTCAACGCTCAGCGCTAATTAACTCCTCTAAGCGTTTAACGGCGGTATAAACCGTCATTTTATTGGTTTCGAGTATTATATCAGCTAATTGTCGATAAATGGGATCACGTTCGGTTATTATGCTTTGTAATTTTTCACGCGGGTTAGCGGTCTGCAGCAGGGGGCGATTTTTATCTTTAGAGGTTCGCTCAAGCAGATCGTCCAGACTGGCACATAGATATACGACTGTCCCTGAGGATTTAAGGGCTTTTTGATTAGCCTCTCGTAAAACGGCGCCACCGCCGGTAGCCAGTACTATTTTCTTTTTTCTGGTCAGTTCCGCAATAATATCCTGTTCACGTTTACGAAAACCCTCTTCACCTTCCAGTTCAAAAATCAGGGGAATAGAAGCACCTGTTCGCTGCTCAATTTCCCTATCGCTGTCATAAAAGTCGAAATCAAAGACACGGGCAATCTGGCGACCTATGGTGGTTTTACCGGCCCCCATTGGACCAATTAAAATAATATTCTGATTCAGGCTGGTGCCCATATAGATGAGTATCCCAAATAACGGCAAATGTTTGAGCTAATATGACAAAACACAGGTGTTTTTTCAAGTCATTAGTGGGTGTGAGTAAATTTTATAAAGAGTGGAAATGCAAACAGGCTGGTTTATCTATAGATAAACCAGCCTGTTTGCAGATAATTAGCTATGAACTATTTATCTGACAGTCAGATTTTCATTCATAATTTTAGGTGTGATGAATATCAGAAGTTCTCTTTTATCATCAGATGTTGAATTCACTCTAAAGGCTGCTCCAATAACGGGTATATCACCCAGAATTGGCACTGAATCCTTAAGCTTTGATTTCGTATGTTCAAAAA
>JALVDE010000376.1 GCA_027009375.1 Gammaproteobacteria bacterium | reverse complement strand
TAACCGGTTAGTCTTCCCAGTGAAAAAGGCAGGATGGTTTTCCAGGAGCCTTTAAAGCCCTGATTATTCTGCCCCATAAATACGGGACCAAGATAGGGTAAACAGGTTATGTTACATGGGCCCGCCCCGAAGGCCAGACCCATAATTAACGCACTGCTGAAGCCTATTAGCAGAGTTTCAGGCATTATTTGTTACCTTTATTTTGAGTATTAAAAAACGTTATTTTTTCCCATTGTCTCTGAGCTTTTTTACGTTTCTTAAAATAAGCAGGATCGGCAGACAGTATGGGTAAAAATGCGTATTTTAATTTTAATACATCTTTGTCCGGGCAAAACTCTACACAGCGCCCGCATAATGTACAGTCGGGATAAATGACATCCTTATTGACCATGTCTGTATGAATTTCATGGATGTCCATAGGGCAGGCCTTGGCACACAGTCCGCATTTAACGCAACGTGGTTTGGCTTCCTTAACAAGCCTTACCAGGCCTATTTTTTTAAACAGGGTATTTAAGGCCAGCATGGGGCAGATGCGACAAAAAGGTTGACGTACCATCAGGCCTATGGACATCATTAAACCAAACAGAAAAGTGGCAATGACTGAAAAAATAAAATATCCGGTGGTGCTAGTATCAACAACCAGTTCTTTAGGATCGCCTGTAGCCAGAGTGGTTAAAATCCTGCTGGGACAGATACGACAGAAAGGATCACCAAATTCATGTCCCGTTAAACCAAAGCCGGTCAGTAGTGGAAAGATAAACAGTAAAAAAATCACCATCAGCCACTTTATGGGGCGGGTCTTTTTTACTGTTTCCCGGCCCAGTGATTCGGTTTGTTTAAATCCAAGTTTCTGACCAATAATATTCATTACTTCCTGAAAAAATCCCAGTGGGCAGATCCAGCCGCAAAAGGCTTTGCTTAATATGACAAGAAGCAGGCCAAAGGTACCCATGGTAATCAAAGTAGGTAAAAAAGCATCTATCAGTGAACCACCAGAGGCTAAAACCGGGGCGGCACGATGATCCATTTGATGCTGCAGGGAAATTAAAGCACAGTGATCGGCTGTGTACATATCATAAGCACAGGCAAGAGCCGGCAGACTGCTGCTGAATTTATCGGCAAGATAGTAACCACCCAGTCCAATACCGTAGACAAAAACAATAAACGCGGTGATCTGAACCAGTCGTCTGATAATGGTTAAATTCATGATGATTTCCTCGTCGAATGATTTCTGGCTGGTTGTTTTTTATTGTGTTTTCTCATAATGACCAGTCCTGATATAAAACCCAGTGAAAGTGCCAGAATACCGCCTGAATTAGATTGCCAGTGCGAAGGATTGACATTGTATGGTGCAGTAAAGTTACTTTTATAGGTCGTGTTATTGTCAATATGAGCGGTACGTACTATAAATTCAGCCGATTGATTGGCTCTTCTACCGGCTTTTATGTTTTTAAAGTCATCTGGAATAGTAAACACTACCCGGCCATTATTATCGGTTTTGCCATCTACAGTGGTGCCATTGCTGGTTTGCATAACCACCCAGGAATCTTTTAACGGCTGCTGTTTATAGTTAATGATAAAGGTGTGCTTGTTCTGACTGTAATAACGCCAGTGTTCTCTTACCATGGGATCGGGGATAATTTCCAGTGTCAGTTTGGGGTTTTTAATCAGTTTGTTCGGGCTGACACCGGAAGGTTTTCCGCGCATATAGACATATCGTAGAGAAGATTCTATGGTATTTCCTTTCTCCTGAACGGCTATCAGTGCATGGTAATTATCCATCCCCGTATCAGGCAGGGTAAATTTATTATCAGGCTGTTCCTTTAATGGATGACTGGACAGGTCTGGAGCAATAAAGTCAGTCCTTGTCTGGTCAGCACCGAGAAGATAAAAAGACTTTTCTCTGTTCTGTCCATGCTGCATAGCCTGTCCACTATGATGCTGATGTTCTGTGGGTGATGCTTTTTTGTCCCATGTATCTGCTTTGGGCGACCACAATAGTTCGGCATGGCTTGCATGACACAGTACCAGCCATGTTGTAAATATAAGTGTTTTAAATTTCATAATGACTCCTGTACTCC
>JALVDE010000375.1 GCA_027009375.1 Gammaproteobacteria bacterium | reverse complement strand
ATGCCATGGCATATAGAAATAAAAAGTAGATACCCACCCCGCTGCCAAACAGGGATACGATAGTCGATCGGGTATCCAGGTCTGTCTGAGCAGAGTCCAGTCCCACAATAAAACCGACTGTTACAGCCAAAATAATATACATTGTCTGAGGCAGAGTTAAGCCGATGACAACAATTAAGCCAATAATAGTTGCAACAATTAATAACAGAATGGATACATCAGGAGTAATAAACAGTCCGGTCAGAATCAACCCGGCAATAATAGCCATTAAAAAAACCAGCACAGATTTTTTGTTTTTGTCCTCCTGATGCTGACCATATAACAGGCCCAGTGCAACAATAGCAATGACCTGAGCCGGTACCAGTAATGGATGAAGTACACCATTAAGGAAGAAACCAATCCCTTTAATTGGACTATGGGCTAACGCAATTTCTGGAAGAAGAATGAAGAATATAAAAAGGAATTTGCGTGATAGTAGTATCATTTAGACTTTAGTCATTTAAAATAGATTGTTTTACAGACTTAAAACAAGTTTAAGCAGAAATAAGGTGAGATAAAAACAGCAGCCCAACAATACTAATCACTGCACCACCGCCTCTGACAATAATTTCACCTGAAGGCAGACGCTTTAATTCGCCTATGGTAATACCGCCCAGATGTAATAAACCCGTTGCGATAACAAAGCCAATACTATAAATCAATGGATTAGCCGCATTAGGCAATTCAACACCATGAGCATAACCATGGAAAATAGCAAAAAAACCGACAATAACAGCGGCAATCCACATAGGTGGGCGAAATGCAAATAAAACCACAATTCCCAGAACAATATCAGATAAAGCAATACCTAGTTCAACAAAAGGAACAGGCACCCCAACCACCCCCAATGCACCTCCAAAAGCCATAACCAGTGGGAAAGTGACGGGTAATAGCCAGATAGCAGGACTGCCCAGAAAAGCCCCCCATAAACCCACTGCTACCATTGCAACAACATGATCAAGCCCTGACAATGGGTGCATAAAACCACTAGAGAAACCACCCTGTAAACTGGCAGTATCTGAATGTGCATAAACGGTTGCAGAAAAAAACAATACCAGATTCATTAAAAATCTTATTGTTAATTTGCTGTACTTCATATTCAACAGAAGCTCCCCCTCGTTTTATAAGCCACAGGCATTATAATAAATTTTCAAAATAATAGAAATGAAACCCGGGAGGAGTTGCAAATTCTCCTACGCAACAGTTCAACAGGCTGATTCTTTACACCCACTCATCTGCCTGGCCAGGCAGACCAGGACAGTGAGTATTAGCTGTATTAAAACAAGTAATAAGATCAGGATTTTCGATCCTTTTTTTCTAATTCCGCAAGCTCTTCAAGTGTCAGACGAGGCATACCGTGCCTTGCTCTGTTATAATTTATCCAGCTTAGTTTGCTCTCAAGAGTAGAGGGTGTGGACGGTTCAAAAATCTCTGCTAATATGGCGGATACGACTATTAGCAGTAGAAAAAAGAAAATTGACAGAGCAGCCATTATTATCTCCTCTTATAAGCCTCATAATGAATGTGCGTGACACACCCGAGGCTCTGGAGTGGAGTCGCGCTTTAGCAATATTTATGGTTCGCCCTGCAAGTTGCATACTTAAATCGGCGAAGTCTA
>JALVDE010000374.1 GCA_027009375.1 Gammaproteobacteria bacterium | reverse complement strand
CGATTATTGATCGCAGAGCCATGCTGGCACAGCAGCAGCACTGGGTAGAAAAACTGCGCTATGCCAAATATGAAAGTATTCTGCAAAGCAACCCCGGAATTACACTGCTGCGGGGTATGGCGAGATTTAAGGATAAAACCACTTTAATTGTTACCCAAAATGATGGTACCAGGCAGGAAATTCCGGCAGACCGTATTCTGCTGGCTACAGGAGCCAGCGCCTTTATACCCGATATTCCCGGTTTACAGGATACTCCCTACTGGACCTCTACTGAAGCGCTCATTACGGAAACCATTCCGAAACATTTAATTATACTGGGTGCTTCTGTAGTGGCACTGGAACTGGCTCAGGCATTTTGTCATCTGGGTTCACAGGTGACTATACTGGCCCGTTCAACCTTATTATCAAAAGAAGATCCCGCAATTGGTTCAGCACTAAAAGCAATCTTTGAAGAAGAAGGTATCAGGCTTATATTAAATATCACAGTACAGGCTGTCAGTTATGAGGGAGAACAGTTTAATATTCAGACCGAAAAGGATGAAGTTCGGGGTGATCAATTACTGGTGGCCACCGGCCGTTCACCGAACACGACAGTGCTGGATCTGGAGAAGGCCGGTATAAAAACTGATAGACACGGTGCTATTATTATTGACAATCATATGCGCACGAATATCGATAATATCTATGCGGCTGGCGATTGTACAAACCAGCCGCAGTTTGTTTATGTGGCTGCGGCCGCAGGTACCCGGGCTGCCCGTAATATGACGGGTGAGGATGCGGCTATTGACCTGTCGGTACTGCCGACCGTGGTCTTTACCGATCCGCAGGTGGCCAGTGTGGGTTTAACGGAACAACAGGCTGAAGTACAGGGGCTGTCAGTTGAAAGCCGAATCCTTGAACTGGACAATGTGCCGCGGGCTCTGGCTAATATGGATACCCGCGGTTTTATTAAACTGGTGGCCGAAAAAGACAGTGGCCGTATCCTGGGTTGTCAGGTTCTGGCCCATGAAGGTGGTGAAATTATTCAGACAGCGGCACTGGCCATTCGAAATCAAATGACGACTACTGATATGGCCGACCAGTTATTTCCTTACCTGACCATGGTGGAGGGGCTGAAGTTAACCGCCCAGACCTTCCATAAAGACGTTAAACAGCTTTCCTGCTGTGCGGGGTAATGTTATGAGATTGATGCCTATCGTGATAATGTTTGTGCTGCTGTTTAGCCAGCCTTCAGGAGCCGCTTTATTTGATCTGGCTCCCCGGGATGTACCTTATTTTGCGTCGGATACTGCTTTTACAGGTCAGTCCGGACAACACTTACTTTCAGAGTACCGGGGACATAAAGTCATGCTGTGGTTATTCTCAACCTGGTGTCACACCTGTGTTGCCGGCATAAAGGTGATGCAGGACAATCAGGTATTCTGGAAACAGAGTGGTCTGATTATACTGGCGGTGAGAAATCGTAATAATGGCGGATATCCCGGCTTAAAAATGCCGGATTTTATAAAAAAGATTGCACCTCAGTTATTGCAGGAACCAAACTGGGTGACCGGAGAGGCCAGTGCTGAAATGGCTCAGCAATATAATGCCAGACAGTTCCCGGATATTTACTATCTGATTGATGAACAGGGTCAGGTGCAGACGGTCAGTACAGCACCCACAGCCACACTGCAGAAAATTAAACAGTTTGCAGGAGGAATAAGCCAATGACAACCATTATCCGGGCATTAAATACAGTACTCAGTCAGCGTTTTTATCGATGGCTTACAGCAGGCAGTTTTGTGGTATTTTTACTATTGTATCTAATGACCTTACCGGCGGCCTATACCGGCGGTTACAGTAGTCTGGAAGCATTAAACTATTTAACTCCGACCCTGGTTGCTTTTTCGGTGCTGATGGCGGCACTGGTGGCACTATTAATGCCGCTAATTATTTATTTGCTGAGACAGGGGAAAAAAAGCAGTAAGTCGTCAGCAGCAGGCGGATTACTGATTGGTTTTCTGGCACCCATATTATGCTGTTCGTCGCTTTTACCCATTGCTATTGGCTTTCTGGCCGGTCTGCTGCCGGCACTGGGTGGAGCAT
>JALVDE010000373.1 GCA_027009375.1 Gammaproteobacteria bacterium | reverse complement strand
AAGAATTGCGTGGACGAATAGAGGAACAGATCCGTCTGGCATTAAATAACTGGAATGATCTGGTCAATAAGGACGAGTTTTTTTCTGAACTGGATAAGCAGTTAACGGAAGAACAGTCCTCACAAAGAGAGGCTTTACTGAATATTGCTTTGCGTGAGCTGGATGAGGCATCCATTTATACCATCCATGGTTTTTGCAGCCGAGCTTTAAGCAGTCAGGCCTTTGCCAGTGGTTTATCCATGGATATGAGTATGGAGACGGATACCAGTGAACTGTTAATAGAATCTGTACGGGACTGGTTACGCAAAATCAACCAGAGTGAATCAGATTTTGCTCTGCTGGAAGAAAATAACTGTCATACACCTGAGGGCTTTATCAGTAAGTATGGTAAGGCTCTGACATCATCCACTGATCTGCAGATACCGGATCAGGCGTATATGCAAAGTTATTTCAATGAGAACATTGACCGTATTATGGATGATTTGTTCTATGATAAAAAAACAGCCATTAAAACAAACCTGCTGGAAAATGAAAGTAGAATTTTAGATGTTCTGGTTAAGGGTAAAAAAGATGAACAGAACCGGCATAATGAGTGGGCAGAATTAATTCTATGGCTGGAAAGTCATGGTGCAAAAGCAGTGCCTGCTGAACTGGGTAAATTTATTAATGGTAATCGTTATCGGGGTAATGATGACTTTAAAGCACTGTTTGAACCCTTAAAGTCATTAAAAAATGATTTTACTAAGCAATTAAACAGCCGAAAAGAGTCTCTTGAAAAACAAATAGAGAGCATTCCTGTTTACAGGCTGATTACTCTGGGCGTGCTGGCGATTCGTAAAAAATTCTCTATGCTGAAAGAACAGCAAATGGTGATGGATTTTGATGATCTCATTACTTATCTCAGTAACAGGCTGCAGGGCAGCAGCGCTCAGGCATTAAAAACTGCATTAAGCGCCCAATACCCGGTGGCTTTAGTGGATGAATTTCAGGATACCGATCCTCAACAATACGCCATCCTGGATATTTTATATCCCAAATCTGACCCTGATTGTACTTTATTTATGATTGGCGATCCCAAACAGGCGGTCTATGCTTTTCGCGGGGGAGATATTTTTACCTATCTTAAAGCCCGTAAGGATGCTGAATATCACTGGTATATGGATACTAACTGGCGTTCAGAGCAGGGTGTGGTTACCGGCTATAATCGTTTGTTTCTTGGTAAGCCGGTGGATGAGCCGGGCACTGTGGATGTCTTCGGTTATGATATTAACTATAACCCGATCAATTCAACCCCACAGGCTAAAGCGGCAGGGGAGCCGCTTAAGGATCCGGCTAAACAATTTTCTGCCATAAATTATTGCTGGTTACAGGATGCCGAAAAATATACCCGTGTTGATGAGTTGAGAGAGGCACTTGCACAATGGTGTGTCACTGAAATCAGTCGCTTACTGACAGAAGTCAGACTGGGCGAACAAGCTGTTCAGGAGAAGGATATTGCCATACTGGTTCGTACCGGAACCGAAGCACAGATCGTTCGTGACAGTTTATCCCGCTCCGGTTTTCCCAGTGTTTATCTCAGTGAAAAAGACAGTATCTTTAAAACTGATCAGGCCAGAGAACTGCTCCTGGTGTTAAATGGTATTCTGGAACTGGAAAATGACAAACTGCTGATTGCGGCTTTATCCACATACCTGATGGGCGGTAATGCCGAAAAACTGGCTCAGTATAATCAGCCCGGTAATGAACAGGCATGGGAAGAACAACGTGAGAGAGCGGTTCAGTTAAGGGATATATGGTTTAAAAAAGGCTGTATATCCATGCTAATGGAATTAACAGGCCGTGACTATCAGCCGGAGCCGACTCAGCATGAGCGTTCATTAACCAATATGATCCACCTGGCTGAATTATTACAGCAGGCCTCCAGACAGTTTAAACATCCTCAGCAGTTACTCAAATGGTTCACGGATCAATGCCATAATGAAACCCGTCTGGAAGAAGCCCAGCTACGTCTGGAAAGTGATGCCAACCTGCTCCGCATTGTGACCCAGCATGGTTCCAAAGGTCTGGAGTATCCTATTGTTTTTAT